>CAZDCN010000432.1:0-1958 GCA_964503945.1 uncultured Caldilineales bacterium | reverse complement strand
GCCAGCCGTTGCGCTTGGGGCAGATGACGCAGGTCCTCCACCGCCACCTGCAGCCGCATGTGGGGATGGACCACCTGCTGGGGTTTGCCGTCCACCGTGTGGAAGGTGGTGCGCAGCACCTCATGGCGCTGGAGAATGGCGTTGAGCGCGGCTTCGAACGCGGGCAGGTCCAGCTCGCCGGTGAGCCGCACCGCGGAGGCGATGTTGTAGAGGGGCGATCCCGGTTCCAGATGATCCAGGAACCAGAGGCGCTGTTGGGCAAAGGAGAGAGGTCGCTCCGCGTCGGGGAGCAGGGACTGGATGGGCGTGCGGGCCAGGGCCCGGTCGGGCGAGGGCATGGGCAGGGCATAGCCCAACCGCCGTCCCAGCTCCCAGGTGACGGGGCTGATGAGGTCAGCCTCGGGGGCCTGCCACTTGTCGGCCATGCCGGCCTCGATGGTGCGGTGCTTGTGGAAGCGGGGATCGCCCACCATGCGGCTTTCGGGGTGCACGGGGGAGGTCATTTTGTCCCCGCGATAGGGATAGAGCATCTCCTCGTCGAAGGGAACGCCCAGAAACTCGCACAGGGCCTCCATCACGGGCCGGGGCCGCTTCACCAGGTCCTCGAAATGGAGGAAAAACTGGCGCTCGGGCGGAACCTCCTGCAAAAAGTCCAGGATATTGCGATTGGTGAGGAGCCAGAACAGTTCCGCGTTCTCTCGTTCGCTCAAGGGCAGGTCGTGGCCGAAGACCTGATTGATGTTGCTGTCCATGTAGGAGCGGATGGCCGCGTTGGGGTTGCGCACCAGATGGATGAAACGGGCGTTTTCGAACCAGGTTTCGGCCCGGCGCAACACCCGCAGGTCGGTGGCGTAGGTGGTGGTCTTGTCCACCAACATGCGCCCGGCCAGGGCTTCCTGCAGTTGACGGTAAAAGGCCTGGGTGGGGATGTCCTGCGCTTCCCACTGGGCCAGATGGGCCTTGGCTTCCTCCAGACCCCAACCGTAGAGATCCATCAGCGCCCGCAGCAAGCCCTCATTCCAGCCCACGTCCCGGCCCGAGAGCGCCTGCGCCCGCTCGCCCAGGGTGCGATAGGAGAGCAGCGCCAGCTCGGGCGGGGAGAAGAGCGCGGGATTGCCCGCCAGCATCACCCGCAGCAGGGTGGAGCCGGAGCGGGGCGACGTGAGGATGAAGGTCGCGGGCGGGTTCTTGGGCAGGGGCTGCGGTTCGGGCGCGTCGGGCGGGGTGACGAAATGGGTGTGGGTGTGGATGAGCTGCTGGAAGCGGGCGATGTCCGCGTCGGTGATGGCTTTGGCCGGGGGCGCAAGAGCCTCCTCCTCGGTCAGGGCCTCTTCGCCCACCCAGGCCGCCACCTGACGGGGGAAGCGCCCGCGCAGGTAGTCGGCCAGTTGGGCGATGGTGGGCGCGTCGAACAGCGCCACCGCGTAAATGACCACGTCCAGCGCGGCCTGCAGGCGGTTGATGACGATGGCCGCGCGCAGGGAATCGCCCCCCAGCTCGAAGAAATTGTCGTGGACGCCCACCTCATCCAGGTCCAGGGCCTGAGTCCACAGCTCGGCCAGCTTCATCTCCAGCGCATCCCGCGGCGCCACGAAGTCCACTCCCAGGTCGGGGCGGTGGCCGTCGGGCGAGGGCAGGGCCTGTTGGTCCACCTTGCCCGTAGGCGCCAGGGGGAAGGCGTCCAGGATGAAGAAGTGGGCGGGGATCATGTAGTCGGGCAGGGTTTCCTTGAGGAAGGCGTGGAGTTCGGCCACGGTGAGGGCGTCGCCCTCGCTGGTGACGTACGCGGCCAGACGGTTGTCGCCATCGGGCCGGGTGAAGACCCGCACCAGGGCTTCCTTCACTCGGGGATGGGCCAGCAGCCGGGCCTCGATCTCGCCCAGCTCGATGCGGAAACCCCGCACCTTCACCTGGGTGTCCGCGCGGCCAAAGAATTCCAGCTCCCCGCGGATGTTCCA
>CAZDCN010000431.1:0-3118 GCA_964503945.1 uncultured Caldilineales bacterium | reverse complement strand
ACCAATTGGCGGAATTCCGGCGTCTCGACGAAATCGTCGGTGAACTTGGCCGCAATGCCTGTCGGGCTGTGGAACAGCCACCAATGGCCGTGCTTCTGGAAAATCCGGGCGTATTGCGATAGATAGAAAGCCATGATTATCTTTGCTTGAACGAAGAAGGATAGAACATTTCAAGAATCCGCAGTTGTTGGTCATCCGGAGGTGTTCCCCCAGCCATTGTTGGGGCTGACGCATTGACCTTCCGTGCAATCGGCGATCCTGATTTCACCATGCGTTGACGCTGTGTGATTCATGACGATCCATGCAGTGGAAAACAGCATGCCTGCTGAAAGAATCATCAGGAATGCAATGACAGCCATGTGATTTCGGAGTGATTTTTTCATGCGGGAAATGTTCATGCGGCTCCTCCCTTTGTGCGAGTGAAAGAGTGTTCAGTAATGTTGAAGTCAGGCGATTGCGATGGCCTTCATGTTGGCTTTATAATAATCGAACCGCTGGACAAAAGATCATCCCATCTCGGCTAATTCTGGACAAATTTTGGTTCACTCCTTCGATTAAACTAAAAATGAAAGCGAAACGCTTTGGCCGACAGCTCAACGAGGCCGCCAAACTCATCGCCCACCATGAACGCATGACCATGTCCGGGCTTTTCCTGCGGCTGGCCGAAGAGCTGTATGTGTCGCCGCACACGTTGAACAACTGGCGTTACGGGCGACGATTGCCCGCCAGCGACGACGATGTCCGGGCGTTGGCCGAAGCCCTGTTCAAATATACTGCGTTCGACCGCAAACATTTCGATGGGGCCTGGTTCCGCGCGTTTCTGGAAGCCGCGGATTTCGCCGACATCGAATCCTTCATCGATAACCATTTCCCCGAACCCGCTCAACCTATCCAGGCCGATCCCACCGACCTGCTCCCCCCGCTTCCTCCCGAGCCGATCCCTCAACCTTCCGACTTCGTAGGCCGGGAGGCCGAACTGAGCGCCTATCGCCGCCATCTCCTGGATCGACATCTTTTGATCATCACGGGCATGGCAGGGGTGGGGAAGACCGCGTTGGCGGCCAGGCTGGTCAGTGAAGCGCCCTTTGCGGCATCGCCCGTCTTCTGGCATTCCTTCCACCAGGACGACGAGATCGAGACCATCCTCTGGCTGCTGGCCGCCTTTCTCGCTCATCATAACCGCCCCGCCATCTGGCGCTTGCTCCAGCAGGATCGCCGCCCGCCCACCGGCGTGGTGTTGCGTGCCATCCTGCAGCAGATCACCCAAATTCGGGCCATCCTCTGCTTCGATGATTTCCATCATATCGACCAGAACGCCTACGACGAATACTTCTTTCAACCTCTCCTGGGCTATCTTGGCCCCTCGCTGCGGCTGATTCTCATCTCCCGCTACACGCCCAAGCATTTCACCATGCCCATGCCCCCTTCCCTGGAAGGCCTCGACAAGCACGCCATCCGCCAGCTCCTGGCGCTGCGCGGCGTTCAGCCCAGCCCTGAGGAACTGGACTTCCTTTACCAGACCTCCCAGGGCAATCCGCAACTGGCGCTGCTGGCCCTGACCGTGTTACAACAGGGCGGGGACGTTTCGGCCCGGGACGCCTTCTGGTCCACCGAACCCATCATCCGCTATCTCCTGCTGGAGATATATCAAGGACTCAGCGAAACGGAACGCGCGGTGATGCGTCTCACCGCGTTGTTGGATGACGCGCTCTGCACGCGGGAAGCCATCGAAAGCATTTTGGGTCAGGGCTCCCAACTGGAGACGCTGCTGTCCCTCATCGAAAAGAACCTCCTGACGGTTTACAAGACCCCGAACGAAACCGCGTATCGCCCCCACGAACTGGTGCGGCGTTTCTTCTATGAGTTGATGAGCGAGCAGGAGCGACGGCATTATTATTTGCGAGCCGCCCGCTTTTTCGAATCTCGCGGCGACGCCCTGACCGTGGCCTACCTTTATACGCAAGCGGGTCGATGGGAAGACGCGCTGCCATGGCTGCCCGAACGCCCCTACATTTATGTTGGCCGCGGGAAAGCCGCGTGGCTTTCATTGATCGCAGAAGAACTTCGAGAAGAGCTAAAGACCGGGAAGCGCGGGGACGCCTACTTCCGGCTAGTGAAGATATTGGGCGCCTTACATCGTTATCGGGGCGAGTTGACGAAAGCCCTCCAGATCGCTCAGGCCGCCTATGAACAAGCGCCCGATGACGCTATTCGCGCCGAGATGAACATGGAAATCGGGCTTGCTCATGAGTTTATGGGAGCTTATCGCCAGGCTGGTGATTGTTATGAACGGGCGCTGAACTATTATGAAAGCGCAGGAGATGTCCGGGGCATGATCGATGCATGGCGCGGCCTGGGCTGGATCGCCTATCGGTTAGGCGAGGTGGAAGCCGCCATCGCCTATCATCGCCGCAGCCTGGCCCTCGTCGAAAAGATGGGCGATGAGGCCCTGCTGGCCCAGGCGCTGTTCAGCCTGGGAACCGCGCTCATGAGCGCGGGGCCCGACGCCTGGGCGGAAGCCAAGCAGCGCCTGACCGCAAGCCGCGATCGCTTCCACCGCTTGGGCAATCGGCTCACCGAAGCCAAAGCCATCGGCAACCTGGGTTATCTCGCGGGGCTTGAAGGGGATGAGGAAACCCAACTCGCCCTTTACCAGGAAGCCATCGCCGCCATGGAGGCCATCGGCGACGCGAAATCCCTCCAGATCGGCTATCATAAACTTGCCATGCTCTATCTCGTTCGGGGAGAAGCGGCCCAGGCCCGACGTTATGCCCAGGCGCTGCAACAGGTCACCGAAATGACCGACCTCGCGCCGTATCACAGCATCGCGCAGGCGGATCTGGCCCTGGCCGCGCTGGCGGAGGGCGATCTGGCGGGAGCTGAGGAACACGCCCGGCAAGCCCTGGAGATAGCGGAAGCGCTGGAAGAGGGCATCGCCCTGGGCGTGGCCCTGCGCGCGGTGGCCGCGGTGAAGGCTCGCTTGGGCGATGAGGACGCGGCCCGCGAAGCCCGGGCCCGCAGCCTTGCCATCTTCGACGCCTACCACGCCGACGACGAACGCGCCATCTCGGAGCGCCTTTTGACGGCCCTGGGCTGAACCGCGGGGCGGGGCTTGAAC
>CAZDCN010000430.1:0-3122 GCA_964503945.1 uncultured Caldilineales bacterium | reverse complement strand
TCAGTCCGGTTTTTAGGAGAATCTCCGCGTGATCAACCCCCTTGATTGGCTACTTGGCCTGTTTTCCCTGGATATCGGCATCGACCTGGGCACTGCCAACACCCTGGTTGCCGTTCGCAATAAAGGCATCCTCATCAACGAGCCCTCGGTCGTGGCCATCGAAAAAGATACGAAAAAAGTCCTGGCCATTGGTCGGGAAGCCAAAGAAATGGTCGGGCGCACGCCCGCCAACATCGTCGCCATCCGCCCCCTGCGCGACGGCGTCATCTCCGACTTCGACGTCACCGAGAAGATGCTGGAGTACTTCATCACCAAAGTGCACGACAGCATCTTCATGCTTGTACCGCGACCCCGCGTCGTGGTGGGCCTGCCCTCCGGCGTCACCGAAGTGGAGAAGCGCGCGGTCTACGACGCGGCGGTTAACGCTGGCGCTCGCGAAGTGTACCTCATCGAGGAGCCCATGGCCGCGGCCATCGGCGCGGGCCTTGATGTGACGAGCTCGCGCGGCAACATGCTGGTGGATATCGGCGGCGGCACCACCGAGGTCATCGTGGTCTCCCTGCGAGGCATCGTCACCTCCCGCTCGGTGCGCGTGGCTGGCGATGAGATGGATGAAGATATCATCAACTACGCCCGCCAGAAATACAATCTCGTCATCGGCGAACGCATGGCGGAACAGGCCAAGATCGCCATCGGCTCCGCCTATCCTCTGGAAGAGGAGCAGCTCTTCCCCCTACGCGGACGCAATCTCATTACCGGCCTGCCCGAGGAAGTGCTGATCAGCTCCGTGGAAGTGCGCGAAGCCCTGGGCAACTCGGTGAACATTATCGTAGACACCGTGCGCAGCGTGCTGGACGAGACCCCGCCCGAACTCATCGCCGATCTCATGGAACATGGCATCGTCCTGGCGGGCGGCGGCGCGCTGCTCAAGGGCTTGCCCGAGCGCCTGTCTGAGGAAACCCGGATGAAGGTCTACGTGGCTGAAGATCCCATGAGCTGCGTTGCCCGCGGCGCGCAAGCAGTGCTCGAAAATCTGCCCGTATTGCAAAGGGTCCTCTCCGACACCCAATGGCGAGCGCCAGTGATCCAATAAAGGCTGAAAACCGCATCTCACGCCAAGGCGCAAAGGTCGCCAAGACAAGAGACCAGGTAAGTCAGGTTTGCGGGTGAGGCGCGAAGTCACTTCGCACTGTCTCATCACCGCCCGCCCCTAACGCCATATTCTCATCCTGTTTGGCGTGTTGCCACTCATGACGTTTGTTCCTTTTATATGCATCGCCTTCCCCTACGCCCCCTTATCCTTCCCTTGGTGATTTTGGGGGCGATTGTGATCATTGGCCTGGATATGGCAGGTTTGCTGGGGCCAGTCAACAACATCATCCACACCGCCATCAAGCCCCCCGCCATCTTTTTTTCGGAAACGAAACGCATCATCGGTTCCGGCGTGACCACCTTGCGCGAGATCGGCGAGCTCAAGGAACGCAACCTCGAGCTGGAAAATCGCGTCAACCAGCTCACCGTCGAGAATCTGCGTTTGGCCGAGGTAGAAACCGAGAACGCGCAGCTCCGGGCATTGTTAGACTTTGCCCAAACCAATCCTTCCTACGACATCCGGGGGGGACAGATCATCGCCCGGGCCATTGGCGATAGCGCCAACCTGTTCACTCACCCCATCCAGATCGACCTGGGCGAGATGCACGGCATCAAGCAAGGCATGCCCGTGGTCACAGATCGGGGATTGGTGGGGCGGATCGCGAATGTTTATCCTCGCTCCAGCGATATCCTGCTCATTACCGACCCCCGAAGCAAGGTGAATGTCATGACCCAGGCCTCCCGGGCCCAGGGCGTGCTCCGGGGCAGGGTGGGCGCTCCCCCCATCATGGAGCTCATCCCGGCTGAAGTCGCCATCTCCGAGGGCGAGATCATCATCACCTCGGGGCTGGGCGGACACTTTCCCAAAGGGCTGGTGGTGGGCCAGATCGTGGAGATCATCCGCAACGACAATCTCATGTTCCAGAGCGCAGTGATTCAGCCCACCGTGGACTTCGACCGCATGGAACTGGTGCTGGTGATCACCAACTTCCCGCCCGAGGAGCCCGAATCGCTCGCGCCGACGCCGGAGACAGAAGCCGCGCCTTCCCCATGATCTACCTGTTTCTCTTCATTCCCCTGGCCCTCATCCTGGTCGCCTTTCAGTCCACCGTGCTGAATCAGGTGACCATCGCGGGCGGGCATTTCGACCTCCTCACTATCTTCCTTGTTTTTCTCACCCTGTATGGCAGCTATGAGCTTGCCGTCTTCTCCGCGGTCATCATGGCCCCCATCGCAGACGCCATCTCAGGTTTGCCCATGGGCGTCTCCGTCTTGCCCATGATCAGCGTCATCCTCCTCGCACACTGGGGCAGCAAGACGATTTTCGGCGCGCGTCTGGGCTGGCCCATTCTCGTCATCTTTCTGGGCGTGCTTCTGGGCGGCCTGATCACCGCGCTTGAGCTGGTTATCCTGGGATGGGATTTGCCCTGGAATGAACTCATCCTGCGCGTGTTGATTCCATCCTCATTTCTCAATGGCTTCGCTGCGATGATCATTTATCTCCCCATCACGCTCATCAGCGAACGCAGAGCACTTCATCTGGAATGACGAGCCAAAAGCCCTCTTCCTCCTCGCGTCTTTGGATTCTGAGAATCATCACCATCATCATTTTCGTCGTGCTTCTCGGACAATTGGCGCGCTTACAATTTTTTCAGGGCGCGGGTTTTCAGCAAGAAGCGGTGGTCAACCGCACCCGGATCGTTCGGGAGAAGGCCCCGCGCGGGATTATCTATGACCGGGATGGGCGCATCCTTGCCCGCAACACCGCCATTTACAACGTCGTTCTCATCCCCGCCGAACTGCCCGACGACCCCGACTACGCCATCTCTCAGCAGAAACGTCGGGCCCTTTATCAGGATGTCTATAACATCATTCATGAAAAACTCCTCGAACTGGCCCCCACGCCCGCGCCCACGCCTCCGCCTCCCGATCCAGACGTCAATCGATTGATCATCGAGGCCAGTCGCCCCCCTGAGCCCGCGGTGCTGACGGTGGATGAGATGGACGATCTTGTGTTGGAACGGGAGTTG
>CAZDCN010000429.1:0-3128 GCA_964503945.1 uncultured Caldilineales bacterium | reverse complement strand
ATCTGTGTCAAGGGTGGCGAGAGCGATCTGCATGACGAAGCCATGGCTCACGGGCCGGGGAAATCCCACTATTGGGAGCCCAAGCGCCACAAGGATAAAAACTACCCCCTCAGCGACCTCATCCTCCTGGACCAGGAGCGCTGCATCCTCTGCTGGCGCTGCATCCGTTATCTGGAGGAATGGGAGGACAAGCCCCAGCTTGGGTTGTTCCACCGCGGCAGTGATTCGGTCATCGACAAATTCCCGGGCGCGGAGTTGGACGCCTACTCCAGCGGCAACATCATCGACATCTGCCCGGTGGGCGCGCTCACCAACCGTCTGGCCCGGTTCCAGTTCCGCCCTTGGGCCCTGGAGCACACCAACTCCATCTGCACCCACTGCGGCATGGGCTGCAACCTGCGCATCGACACCCGCGATTTCCGGGTGCGGCGCAATGTGGCCCGGACCAACGACGCGGTGAATGAGGACTGGATCTGCGACAAAGGCCGCTTCGCCAACGGGTTCGTGTTCAGCGACCGGCGTTTGACCCAGCCCCTGGCCCGCATCGACGGCGAACTCCAGCCCGTCTCCTGGCTTGAAGCCATCCAGCGGGTGGTGGATGGGCTGAAGCGGGTGGCGGCCCAGGAGGGCCCGGGCGCGGTGGGCGGCATCGGCTCGGCCAAGCTCTCCAACGAAGCCAACTACCTGCTGGGCAAGTTTATGCGGGCCCTGGTGGGCTCCAACAACGTGGACTTTCGGGAAGGCTCCGCGCTCAAGGCCGACCCCCGCGGCATCCCCAGCATCGCCGCGGCCCGCGACGCGGACCTCATCGTCATCCTGGGCGCAGACCCCTCGGAGGAGATGCCCATTCTGGCCAATGTGCTCAAACGCACGGCCAAACGCGGGGGCGCGCCCGTCATCGTGGTCCATCCCCGCCGCATCGAGCTGACCAAATATCCCGGCGTCTTCTTCCAACCCTTGCCGGGTGACGAGCCCCCCCTGTTCGACGCGCTCACCCGGGCCGCGCTCCAGGCCCGGGGCCAGGCCGTCCCCGACTGGCTGGCTCAGGCGGAGGTGAGCGACCAGGTGAAGCGGGCCGCGGAGCTTCTGGTCCAGGCCGAGAAGCCCTTCGTCATTTATGGCACGGACTACGCCTGGGGCTACGGTTCCGCCAGCATCGTCCAGGCTCTGACCAACTGGGTCGTGGCGTCCGGGCATGGCGACCGGCTGGGGTTCTTGCACAGCCAGGCCAACGGGGTGGGCGCGGCCGACGTGGGCCTGCTGCCCGACATGCTGCCGGGCCATCGCCCCCTGGCCGATGAGCTCGCCCGCATGGAGCTGGAGAAGCTGTGGGGGAGCAAGATTCCCACCCAACCGGGCCTGGGCTACAGCGGCATGATCGCCTCGGCACTGGGCCGCATCAAGGCTCTCTACATCATGGGCGCGGACCCGGTGGGCGAGAAGCCCAGCTACGCCGAAAAGCTGGAGGCCCTGGATTTTCTGGTGGTGCAGGACCTGTTCCTGACCGAGACCGCGAAGCTGGCGGACGTGGTGCTGCCCGCGGCCTCCTACGTGGAGAGCAACGGCACCTTCACCAACACCGAACGCCGCGTCCAGGCCGCGCCCCAGGCCGCCCGCTCCGTGGGCGATTCCCTGCCCGACTGGGCCATCCTCATGCACATCGCCCGGCGCTACGCGCCCGACAAGGCCGACTTCTGGCGCACCAGCTCCGCGCCGGCCGTGTTCGAGGAGATCACGCGGGCGGTTCCCCAATACGCGGGCATGAGCTGGGAGGGCCTGGGCGAGACGGGGCAGGCATGGGCCTGGGACGCGCTGAAAGTCGAGCGCGATCTGGCCCCTTACCCCAAACTGGAACCCGCGCCCCTGGAGAAGCCCTTCACCTTCCGCCTCGTCACCGGCAACCTGCTGTGGGACGAAGGCAACACCTTCGCGGCCACGGAGCGCATGGCCAATCTGGGCCACAAGGCCGCGTGGCTGCACCCGGACGACGCCGCGGCTCTCGAATTG
The DNA here is from genome assembly GCA_964503945.1 of uncultured Caldilineales bacterium. GTDB lineage: Bacteria > Chloroflexota > Anaerolineae > J102 > J102 > M2005. The sequence continues at coordinate 1,121 of CAZDCN010000429.1, read as the reverse complement.
CGAGAGGGCGACCTCATCGCGGTGCGCTCTCGGGAGGCCAGCCTGGAGCTGCCCCTGCACATCTCCTCCCGCATCCAACCCGGCACGGTCTTCGCACCCTTCTCGTTGAAGGATGCGCCTGTGGGCGAGCTGTTCGACGAATTCGGCCCCCGCACCACCGTCGCGGTCTATCGGGCCTGAGGAATGGCCAATAGTTAATTGCCAATGGCCAATGGCCAATGGCCAATGGCTGATGAGATTTCACGCTAGATGACTGCTGGAGGCCCATCCCAGACTGACGCCCGAGGCCATTCAGGCTGCCCTCACCTTTGTCGCTGAACCTCGGTAATTGGTGATTACCTTTGACAGATGCAACTGCCCGGATCAGACGAACTCCCCTCGATTTATAACCGCTTATCCGGCTTAGTTCAAAATGTCAGTTCGAGAACTTGACACTGTCGTTTTATCCCACGATTTGCCAGAATATTCGCTGAAGTCAGGGGACGTGGGCACAATTGTCCATGTTTATCCTGATGGCGAGGCTTTTGAAGTGGAATTTGTGAGTGGCGAAGGGCGCACCGTGGCTCTTCTCACCCTCACCCGCGCCGATATCCGCTCCATGCGTGAACAAGAGATCCTTCATGTTCGCGCGTTGGCAGCATAAAACTGACTACCGATCACTGCTCACTGCCCCATCATCCCGCCGATGATTGAAACCGCCATCATCACCCTCATCAAAATCCTCGTCCTGCTGCTCATCCTGCTGACGGGGTTCGCGTATCTGACCTACATGGAGCGCAAGCTGCTGGGTCGGTTCCATGTGCGGCTGGGCCCGAACCGGGCCGGGCCTTTCGGCCTGTTGCAGCCCCTCGCGGACGGAGTCAAGGCCATCTTCAAGGAAGAGGTCGTGCCGGGCCACATCAAGGACAAGGCCATCTACCTGCTGGCCCCCGTCCTGACCATGATCACGCCCCTCATCGCCTTCGCGGTCATCCCCATCGCGCCCGACATCACCATCGCCGGATACACGGTGCATTTCTACATCGCGAACGTGAACATCGCCATCCTCTACATCGTGGCGGTGACCAGCTTCGCGGCCTACGGCGTCATCCTGGGCGGTTGGAGCAGCTACAACAACTACG
>CAZDCN010000428.1:0-3134 GCA_964503945.1 uncultured Caldilineales bacterium | reverse complement strand
ACGACCCGGGCGGGTTTCACAGCCCGCACCAGGCTCGTCTTCAGGCACGCGGCCCACAGGTCCCGTAGCTCCAGAAAGATGGGCTGGCGATGTCGCCAGTAATGGGTCTGATAAAAGATGATGCGCAGGAGATAGCCGAACGCGGCGATGAAATGCATCAGGGCCACCTGCGCGGCGTGGTAGCGGGTGCGCAAGTCCAGGTCCAGGGAGTCGATGTTGTGGGCGTAGAATGCAGGCCCGAGCTGGCGGGAGCTGCCCCCGATGTGATGGGTCACATGCACTCCGGGCAGGCACATCACCCCAAACCCCGCCTGACGAATGCGCCGACACAGCTCCACATCCTCCGAATACATGAAATAGCGCTCGTTCATCATCCCGGCCGCGTCCAGGGCCTCGCGGCGCAGCAGCATGCACGCGCCCGACACCCAGTCCACCGGGATGGGTTCCGCGCTTTCGTAGAGGGAGCGGGGCAGCCACAAGCCCTTGAAGCGCCGAGGGAACAGGCGGTAGAGGAAGGTGGCGAAGTTGAAAATGGTGGTCAGCGAAGGATCGTAGCCGGCCGCGCCCCCCTGCACCTTGCCCTTTGCGCCTTGCAGCCGCGGTCCGGCCGCGCCCACCTGGGGATGCGTCTCCATGAACGCGATCATGTCCGTCAGGGCGTTGGGAGGGAGCTCGGTGTCGGGATTGAGCAGGAGGATGTAGCGGCCTCGGGCCCGACGCATGCCCTGGTTGTTGCCCGCGGCAAAGCCGCGGTTCACGTCATTGGCGATGATGTCCACCTGGGGATAGCGTTCCCGCACCAGGGCCAGGGAACCGTCGCTGGAGGCGTTGTCCACCAGCACGATCTCCATGATCCAATCGCCCTGGGCTGCCAGGAGGCTGTCCAGGGCCGCGGGCAGATACGCGGCCGCGTTCCAGTTGACGATGATAACCGAGAGGTCCACCGTCGTCTGGGCTTTGGCCTCGGTCGGGGATGTCGTCGGACGAGGGTTCACCACGGCCATGATTATGCGACGTATCCCAATCCTTGCAGACGCTCGCGAATGGCCCGTTGCTCCTCTTCGGTCAGTTCCACGCCCGAGCCGGAGGCGATATCCCCATCCTCATCCTCGTAGCGCACCGGCTTTTCCGCGATGGCGGGCTCGAACGCGTCCAGCAGGGGCTTGCCATCCATGGCCCGGGGGATGGGCGTATCCAGCAGGTGGAGGATGGTGGGGGCCAGGTCGATGAGCTGCGCGCCCTCCAGCTTCACCCCGGGCTTGACGCCATGCCCATATAGGATCACGATCCCCTCGATGATGTGCGTGCCCGTCTGGTCCAGGGCGTAGGCCGCGCCGTGCCGCCCGAACTTCTGCTTGGTTCCGAAGATGGGGCCGTTCGGGTCCGCGTCGTAATCCTTCACCGCCAGATATTTGTCATCCACCCAGCGGATGAGCAGGTCGGGCGCGCGGTCCAGCATGGGGCCGGTGTAGACCTCCTCCCGCCGCATGACCTGGGCCACCATGCGTTCCCCGGTGTCCGGGTCCCGCAGGTCATAGAGGGCCTGGGTCAATTCCTCGATGAACGCGTCCACCTGGTCGGGGGGGATGACGCCTTCGGGGTCCCGGCCCTGGATGTTCAAGTTGATGTTGCCCAGGTTGCCCACGGAATAGGCTTTGGTGCGGCTCCAGTCGATCTCCGCCTGCTCCATGAAGGTTTCCACGGCCGCGTGCGCGCCCGTGAACCGCTTGAGAAAGCCCTTCACGCTCAGAGGCAGATAGCGCTGGGCCAGGTAGAAGCTGTTTTTCACGGCCTTGCGGGCCACCCGCCGCGCCCGATCCCCTATCGTCAGCTCCTGGCCCTGCTTGTAGTGGAACCAGCCCTGCCGGGCCAGCCAGCGGTCCAGATAAACCGTCTTGGCGATGGGCCCCGCGCCGTGGTCCGACATGACGATGAGGGTGACATCCTCGGGCAGCGCGTCCACCAGCTTCGCCAGATGCCCGTCGATGCGTTTATAGACCTGGAGGATGGCGTCGTGGTTGGGCTGGCTGGGGTCGGCCATGAGATGCCAGGAGCAGTGCTGGATGGCGTCGGTCTCCATCTCCACCCACATGTAGAAATCCAGCGGCTCCCGGTGGATGGTGCGCCACAGCAGCTCGAAGCGCTTGTCCACGCCTTCCAGGGTCTCTTGCAGGTATTGGGCGTGGGATTTGCCTACGGTGCTGACCGCGATGAAGTGGACGTCGTTGACCTGGGCTTTGAGTTCGGGAGGATAGGTGTAGGCCGAATCCAGGCCCGGCGTGTCCAGGCCCGAGATGAGGAAGCCGTTGACTGGCTCGGGCGGGAAGGTCATGGGCACGTTGACCACGCCCACGCGGCGGCCTGCATCCGAGAGGATGCGCCACAGGCTGCGGCCCGAGCGCAGGGACGCGTTGGTCAGCTCTTGTTTGTAGGTTCCGGGAATGCGGCGCACGAAGTCGAAGATGCCGTGCTTGCCGGGGTTAAGGCCGGTGAGGAAGCTGGTCCAGGCCACCGCGGTGAGGAATTGGATGGTGGAGCGGAGGCCGCCGGACGCGCCCCCCGCCTGCAAGCGGGCCAGGGTTGGCAGATGCCCCTGGTCAATCCAGGGTTGGAGCAACGTCCAGGGCGCGCCATCCAGGCCGATGACCCAGACGCGTTGGGTGGGAGGGGGAGAGGGTTTGGGCATGATGGGGTGTTCGGTCATGAGGGTTCAGGCATCACGGCGGCGGCCCGCCGAGAAGGATGAAAATGGGAAGCGTATTCCGTACTGCGTCATGCGTCATGCGTATCGCGCTTAGGTTTTACGCAATACGAAATACGCAATACGTCCCTCGTTGCCTCGGCCAACGTGGTTGCCAAAGCCTTTTCGCCAGCGACGCCAATGGTTATTTTCAAAGCAGGTGCGCATGCGGTGGAATGTTAGCATGCGCGCTCCCTGGCGGCCAATTCTCACTCACAGGTTGCCGTCTCGGATCACGGAACAAGGGATGCGGATGAAAATGGGAACGCGGATAACGCGGATGCTCCGCAACGCGGATTTCCGCAGATCATTTTCTGTGACGCCATGGGCAGCTTTTCGGTGTTTGCGCATGATCACCCGGAGCTGAAGCTCCGGGCTACGATACGACGCCGGG
>CAZDCN010000427.1:0-3145 GCA_964503945.1 uncultured Caldilineales bacterium | reverse complement strand
GGCGGCGGCATCTACACCAAGGCCGCGGACGTGGGCGCGGACCTGGTGGGCAAGGTGGAAGCCGGCATCCCCGAGGACGACCCCCGAAACCCCGCCACCATCGCCGACAATGTGGGCGACAACGTGGGCGACGTGGCCGGCATGGGCGCGGACCTGTACGAATCCTATGCGGGCTCCATCCTGGCCACGGCCGCGCTGGGCGTGGCCGCCATCAGCGTGGCCAGCGCGGACTTCATGGGCGGCGTCAGCCTCATCGAGATGCAGTTGCGCTATCTGGCCGCGCCTGTGGCGCTGGCGGGCATCGGCGTGCTGCTCTCCATTCTGGGCATTTTCCTGGTGCGCACTCGCGAAGGCGCAACCATGGCGGAGCTGATGGGCGCGCTGGGCAAGGGCGTCAACGCCAGCTCCGTGGGCATCGCCATCCTGGCGGGCCTCATTGTCTACATTTTGAAATTGCCTAACTGGTGGCAAGTGTGGGTGGCCATCGTGACGGGGCTGCTGGTGGGCATCATCATCGGCAAGGCTACCGAGTATTACACCTCCCACGCCTACAAGCCCACCCGCGGCATCGCCCAGGCGGCCATGACCGGCCCGGCCACGGTCATCATCGAAGGGCTGGCCGTGGGCATGAACTCCACCATGATCCCGGTGCTGGCCATTGCCGTGGGCATCTTCATCAGCTTCTACATTGTGGGCGGCGCGGCCAACACGCTCATGGGCCTGTTTGGCGTGGGCATCGCGGCCGTGGGCATGCTCTCCACCCTGGGCATCACCCTGGCCACCGACGCCTACGGCCCCATTGCGGACAACGCGGGGGGCAACGCGGAGATGTCCAACCTGCCGCCCGAGGTGCGTCAGCGCACAGACCAGCTCGACGCCCTGGGCAACACCACCGCGGCCACGGGCAAGGGCTTCGCCATCGGCTCCGCCGCCCTCACGGCTCTGGCCCTGCTGGCGGCCTATCTCGAAGAGATCCGCTATGGCCTCGGCCATCTGGCCGGCATCACCCAAGTGAACGTGGCGGGACAGATGGTGCCTGTGGCCGAGTTGAGCATGAAGCAGTTCATGACCTATTATGAGGTGACCCTGTTGAATCCGGCGGTGCTCATCGGCGTGTTCGTCGGCGCGGTCACCGCGTTCTTCTTCGCCGCCCTGACCATGGAAGCGGTGGGGCGGGCCGCAGGCGGCATGGTGGAGGAAGTGCGTCGCCAGTTCCGGGAGATGCCCGGCATCCTCGAAGGCAAAACCAAGCCCGATTACGCCCGCTGCGTGGAGATCAGCACCCAGGCCGCGCAGAAGGAAATGATCCTGCCGGCCCTGCTGGGCGTGGTCGTGCCTCTGATCGTGGGCGTGCTGCTGGGCGTGCCCGGCGTGTTGGGCCTGCTCATCGGCGGCCTGACCGCGGGCTTCGCCCTGGCCATCATGATGGCCAACGCGGGCGGCGCCTGGGACAACGCCAAGAAATACATCGAGGAGGGCGAATTCGGCGGCAAAGGCTCCGAGGCCCACAAGGCTTCGGTGGTGGGCGACACCGTGGGCGATCCCTTCAAGGACACCTCGGGCCCTTCGCTGAACATCCTCATCAAGCTCATGTCCATGGTGTCGGTGGTCTTCGCCGGTCTCGTCGCCTCCCTCTACGGCGGTTTCGGTCTGTTGGGCCTGTTCATGCATTAAACACGTCGGCATCCGCAAAAAATCAGCCCCGGAGCATCCGCTTCGGGGCTTTTTTCTTGGGTGCAAACTGCCTATCCCGCCAGCGCCCGCTCGGGGACGCTGTCATCTTCCTGCAGATACCCTTCCTTTTTCAGCAGCTGGACAAAATGCAACTGCGCCGCTGTCGCGGGCTGCATCACATTCTCCGCCATCCAGATGGTGTACGTCATGAAGGTGTCGGCGATGGGGATGATCTGGATGTTTCCCAGGCGTTTGCACCGATCCGCGGCCAGCTTGGGCACGAACCCCACGCCAATGCCTTCCTCCACGGCCAGGATGATGGCCTCCGAGTTGCCCAACGTCATCACGGTGTGGAGTTCGTCCACGGTGATGTCGTGCCGGGCCAGGGCCCGTTCCATGGCCTGATAGGTGCCCGAGCCCGCCTCGCGCAGGATCAGGCGTTCGTGTAACAGAGCTTCGGGGCGAATGGGGGCGCGTTCGTGCCAGGGGTGATCGACGGGCGCGATGAGCACAACCTCATCATCGACAAAACGGTGATAGCGGATCTCGCGGCGGGGAATAAGCGCGCTGGTAAACGCCAGATTCACCTCGCGCGCGCCCAAGAGCTCCAGCACCCGGTTGCGCGACCCCACGCGCACCGTGGCCTGCACGCCGGGATACCGTTCGATGAAATGGGCCATCAAGGGGGGAAGCAGATACTTCCCTGTGGTGGTGGAACACCCCACCACCAGATGCCCCACCACTTCCCCCCGCAACGAATTCATCATCTCTTCCAGGCGATTGCTGCGGCGCAGCAGATCTTTGGCCAGGGGCAGCATATACGCGCCCGCCTCACTGAGGAACACGCGTCGGCCCTGCCGCTCGAATAACTTGACGCCCAACTGCCTCTCCAGCGTGCGAATGCGCTGGGTCACAGCCGGCTGGCTGAGATTGAGTTCCTGCGCCGCGGCCGAGAAATTCTCCACCTCCGCAGCAACGACAAACACCTGAAGATTATGCCAATCGAGCATAAATCGCCTCCTTAGGCCGATTGCAAAAACGAAGCCTTGAATTAAGGGTTCATTATATAAGTTTTCATTAGAAATTTTAATAATAACTTCCGATAAATAACAATGACCTGGATCATATCACAAACATAAAATTTCCTTATAAACTATATCTGAAAACATGAAGCGTTGCTTAATCATATCACAAATCTTTATCAAACCCCCATTGAACCATTTTATGGAGGAGAAAGAAAAATGAAACTTAAAAAATTCTTGATGATTTCGATCGTGATTCTTCTGGCCCTGTTCCTGGTCAGTTGTGGCGGCGGGCAACAGGCCGAAGCGCCCGCGGCGCCGGCCGAAGCCACCGTGGCCGAAGCGCCCACCGCCACGCCCGTCCCCCCCACGCCCACGCCCGTTCCCCCCCCCCCCACACCCGTTCCCCCCACCCCCACGCCCGTTCCTCCCACCCCCACGCCCAAGCC
>CAZDCN010000426.1:0-3145 GCA_964503945.1 uncultured Caldilineales bacterium | reverse complement strand
TGGTATGAGCTCGCGGTGGTCACCGGGTTCCAGGTCACGCGCACCATCTCAGGGGATGCGCCGTCGTCGGCCTGCACGTTTTTGGGGATTTCGGGCGGGGCTTGCAGGTCGTGGATGACGATCTCCACTTCCTGGCCATCGATAGGGGGCAGCCCGTTCATCAGCCACAGATTCATGTGAATGCGCATGTCATCTTCGGGCGCGGGGATGACGTTGGGGTTGGTGGCGGTCCATTGGGCGATGACGTAGCTGGGATCAGGGGGTTGGGCGTAGAAGCCGTGGAGGCTCTCGAAGCTGACCTGGGCGGGCTGCCAGTCGATGGCGTGGGTGGTGTAAGCGCCCTGCAGCGTCACGTCGAAGCTGTACTGATCCCCGACGGCGTTCTGATGCCAGGTGGTGTACCAACCCTCATCCGCGGCCGGGTGGGGGCTGCCCCAGGTGGCGAATTCCACATCCAACTCCTCGATGTCCGCGTCGTCGATCTCCGAATAGAGGAACAGGCCCAGCACGACGTTGGGATCGAGATCGTCGATAGGGCCTTCAACGTAAAATCGGTGCTCGCCGAAATTGGTAAAGTCTTCCGTGTTCACTTCGGACGCGTACCATTGTCCGTTGATGTGGCGGATGGTGAGATGGAGCGCACCGTTGGCGTCCACCCATACGCAATCTGTCGAGTCGCACCAGTTGTTGGGGCCTGGACCTCCGGGCCAGGAGCGCACCCGCCACGTCCGCCCCGCCCATTGAATGGTGCGGGTTTGCGCGGGCAGGGCCTCGCCCGGACGCGAAAGCAGGAACGCGGCGATGGCTTCCAGAAGGATGGAACTCAGCAGCAGAGCAAACAAACGGCGTTGCCGGTTCATGGCGATCTCCAGATTTCGAGCAAGGAATCGGTGAAAACGGTGGAGGCTGCAGGTCGCCAGGGGCGGGTGGCAGGTGAGGCAGTGCAAGTTGACCTGGCGCGTAACACGTGATGCGTCATGCGTAATGCGTAAGCGCTTCACGATTTACGTTTTACGACTTACGTTTTACGCATGACGTTTTACGCATGACGTTTTACGTCATCGCAAACGCAGCCAACGTTGCCGTCAAAGCCTTTTCGCCAGCGACGCCGACGTTGTTGACAGCACAGGCTTCCCCTCCATTATTTTCCAGGCGTGGGAAAACGTCAAAAAGACGCCCCACACCCTCGCGGCCTCATTTGACATCCGCAAATCGATGTGCTATCCTCTGTCCAACTTTTTTCAAACCCTACACGATGTCCAATCCTCGCGTTGCTTCCACCCTTTCCGCCATCCCCTTCTGGGGTGAGCAGGGCGCGCGCGCGGCGTTTGGCGGGGAAACCTTCTTTGGCTTTTATTTTGCTTACTTTTTTGGCTTTCGAAAGTCGCTCCCCGCCGGAAGAGGCATCGTGTAGACGCACCATCTTTTCACCGTCCTTTCCGAGCGTGGAGCGACAAGCCCACGCTCTTTTGTATTATCCGGCATCCGGCCATTTCCCAGCAGCGTGGGCGACGTCCCTCCATCCCACCGCAGGAGGTTTCCCATGCTGCAAGTCGGACTCTGGTACGCTCAACCCATCACCCAGCCCGCATGGGCCCACGTTTATCCGCCCAAGGAGGCGCCTGTCATGGTTTGTCGAGGCGTGCGCGGCGCAACCACCGTCACATCCAATTCGCGCGAGGAGATTCTGCGGGAGACCCGGCGTCTGCTGGCCCTGATGATCCGCCTCAACGGCATCGAGCCCGAGGATGTGGCCAGCGCCATCTTCACCACCACCCGCGACCTCAACGCAGAATTTCCCGCCCTGGCCGCCCGTCAGTTAGGCTGGTGGGACGCAGCCCTGCTGTGCGGGCATGAGATGGATGTTCCCAATAGCCTGCCCCGCTGCATCCGCATCCTCGTCCATTGGAACACCGATAAGAAGCCCTCGGAGATCCATCACGTGTACGTGGGCGAGGCGAAAGCGCTCCGGCCCGACAAGGCCACTTTGCCCCCGGTGGACGAAGAGGACCTGGATGCGTGGATCGAGCAGCAATTGGTCAGTTGGGAGCAGAAGAGCGGGAGGTCGCGATGAACGGTTCGGTTTTGGTGGCGTTTCAGGGGGAGCACGGCGCCTTCAGCGAGGAGGCCATTCATCAACATTTTGGCGAGGAGGTGGAGACCCTGCCCTGTCGCTCCTTTGAAGAGATCTTCGCCGCGGTGGATGAGGGGCGGGCGGACTTCGGCGCGGCGCCCGTGGAGAACTCGGTGGCCGGGTCCATCAACAAATCCTACGATCTGCTGCTGGAGCATGATCTGAAGGTGTGGGGGGAGATCTTCCTGCGGGTGCGGCACAATCTCATGGCCCCGCCGGGCACGCGACGGGAGGATATTCGCGTGGTGCGGTCGCACCCCCAGGCCCTGGCCCAATGCGAGGGCTTCCTCAACCGTCATGGCTGGCAGGCCAGGCCCTGGTACGACACCGCAGGCAGCGCCAAGGACCTGGCCGCGAACCCGGAGCCGGGCGTGGCCGTCATCGCCAGCCGCCTGGCCGCGCAGATCTACGGGCTGGACATCCTGGCTCCGGGCATCGAGGACCTGGCTTTCAACTACACCCGCTTTTTCATCATCGGCCGGGGCGAGCCGCCTTATGCGGAGCGAGCCAAAACCTCCCTGGTTTTCGCCACCGCGCACAGCCCGGGCGCGCTGGTGGCCTGCCTCAACGAATTCGCGTCCCGGGGCATCAATCTGACCAAGCTGGAAAGCCGCCCGCGGCGCAATCGCCCCTGGCACTACGTGTTCTATCTCGATTTCGAGGGCCACTGGCAGGATGAGCCCCAGCGCGAGGCCCTGGTGGCCCTGCTGGCCCGGGCCGCGTTCGTCAAACTCCTGGGCTCCTATCCCGCCGCCACCATGCCCGAAATCAGCAACGGCGGGCAATCGGAGTTGTTGCAGATATGAACCGCAGAAACATCGCTCGGTGGAGAGAAATACCCTCTCCAATCCGGCGCAAGCAGCCAACAGCGCAGTGCGTAATGCGTAAGGCGTAATGCGTAAAGTTCTTATGTTTTGCGCATTACGTTTTACGCATCACGTTTTACGTCATCAGCAAGCTCGGCCAACGTTGCCGCCAAAATCTTTTTTCCAATCGACGCCGACATTCATT
>CAZDCN010000425.1:0-3149 GCA_964503945.1 uncultured Caldilineales bacterium | reverse complement strand
CTTTGCTTCTTTTTTCCCTTTGCGACTCTGCGGCTTTGCGTGAGATAAAGCTATCTTCAAAGCAGAATTTGCACATTCGACGACCCTAGTTTAGCATGAATTTTCCACAAATGGCAATGACCGGATGCGAGTAAACGTCCTTTATGAAAGCCGTCATCATCCGCAATCCCATCTCCGGCAGCCCGCAGCGGCAGTTTGCATTTGCTCGGGCTGTGCAGGCTTTTGAAGATGCTGGTTGGACGGTGGATGTGCGGGTGACGCAACGCAAAGGCCACGCCCGAGCATTGGCGGCTCAGGCCGTGGCGGAAGGCTGGCCCACCATCGTCGTGGCCGGGGGTGATGGTTCCATCGGTCAGACCGTGGACGGCATGCTTCACGCCGGCGGCCATGACGCGTCGCTGGGCGTCATCCCCATGGGCACGGGCAATGTGTTCGCCCGGGAGATGGGCCTCCCTTTCCCCAAATCACCCGGCGACGACGCTCCCGCCCGAGCCGCGCGCATCATCATCCAAAATGAGCCCGTGCGGATCGATGTGGGCAGGGCCAACGGCCATCATTTCCTCTCCTGGGCGGGCGTGGGCCTGGACGCCCGGGTTACCGAGGAGGTGGAATCTCAACTGACGTTCAAACGCCGCGCGCCCCTGTTCTCCTACGGCGCCACAGCCATACGCGCGGCGTGGCGCTATCGGGCTTCGGAAATCCGACTGGTTTTGGATGGCGAAGAGGTCATGGCGGGGCGTTTCCCCCTGATTGTGGCTGCGAACATCCGTCTCTACGCCCGGTATTTTCAGCTCAATCCCGACGCCAGGATCGATGACGGGTTCATGGACTTGTTGATATTCACGGATCCATCCAGGATCAAGCTGCTGTATCGGGCAATCAGCCTGGCCATGCGTCCTGGCAAGCTGCCGGGGGGCGTCCTTCGTCGCCAAGTGCGTCGCGTCAGCTTGACCGCGATCCCGCCTCAGCCCTACCATCTGGATGGCGACCCTCTGGGGCAAACGCCCCTGGAGATCGAAAGCATCCATCGCGGCCTGCGCATTCATCTCCCGCCGGAAATCACGGCCTCCTCGAAGTTTCGCCATCAATAACCGCCTTCTGTTCTGAAAATAGATTTGAAGGACGCAGATAACGCTGATGAAACGCTGATAAACGCAGATGAAAGAAGATGAAAGAAGAAAACAGAAAATGATCTGCGCCGATCCGCGTTGCGGAGCATCTGTGTCATCCGCGTTCCCATTTTCATCAGCGCTATCTGCGCCTTCCAACGGAAAAACCCTGAGAATTTTTCAAACATCGCCCAAATCCTGTTGACACCCAAAACGTTTTGGGTTACAATGGAGATGCGCCCAAAACGTTTTGGATTTTGTTAGTCGATAGGAAATTTTTTGCGCTGAGAGGATGAGACGTATCGGATGGCGTAAAAACGCCGGTAGGTGAGAACATATCAATCCCCTGATTTTCTCTTTTCCATCCATTCTCACTCTCACATAGGAGCGAAAAAATGAAGAGATTGCTTGTACTCATCACCCTTATCGCCTTGATGGCCGTCGCGTTGGTGGCGTGTTCTCAGGCGACGCCGACGCCCCAGGTCATCGAGAAGACGGTGGTCGTCACGCAAGTGGTGGAGAAGACCGTGGAAGTGCCGGTGGAGAAGACGGTCGTCGTCGAGAAGACGGTGGTGGTGGAGGTGACGCCCGAGCCGGTGGAGAAGACCGTGGTGGAGTTTTGGACGACGGATAATGAAGAAAAGCGCGTGGATGTGTATGAGGCCGTGGCCCAACGGTACATGGACGAGCATCCCGATGTGGAAATCCGCATTGTGCCCATCGAAGAGGGCGGCATTTCCCAGCGCATCGCCACGGCCCGAGCCGCGAATCGCCTGCCCGACATCGTGCGCATGGGCGTGGAGCGCGTCTCCGCCTTCGCGGCCGACGGCATCCTGGATGAGGACGCGGCCAGCGCGGTCATCGAGAGCATTGGTAAGGATGACTTCCGGGCCGGGCCGCTGGAGATGGTGGTCGATCCCTCCACGGGCAAGTATGCGGCCGTGCCCTACGACGGCTGGATCCAGGCCATCTGGTATCGCAAGGACATGTTCGACCAGGCGGGCCTGGCTGCGCCCACCAGTTGGGACATCTTGAATGAAGCCTGTGATAAACTGCCCGGTACGGGTAACTTGCTCTACGCCCTCACCCTGCCCACGGACCCGGGCCAAAACTATCCCCATCAGGTGTTCGAGCAGTTCGCCATCTCCAACAACGTGTGGCCCTTCGACGACAACGGCAACGTGAGCATGAACACGCCCGAGATGGTGGAAACCCTGAAGTTCTACACCAGCCTGCAACGCTGCGCGCCCCCTGGCCCGCAATACTGGCGAGGCGCCCGCGAGGCCTATGAGCTGGACCAGGCTGGCATGCTCTTCTACTCCACCTACATCATGGACGACCTGGTGGAAGGCTCCGGCACCGAGGGCGGCGGCAAGATCCAAATCGCGGTGCCCGACCTGGCCAAGAAGACGGGCTTCGCGCCCAAACTGGAAGGCCCCAGCGGCGCTTCCGCCACCTACGGCCAGTTGGTCACTCTGGGCATCATGCAGGGCGCGGACCCCGTGGCTCAGGATGTGGTCAAGTTCTTCCTCACGGGCGACAACTACAAGGACATCCTGGCCCTGGCGCCCTTCGGCAAAGTGCCCGTGCTCAAGAGCGCCGTGGATGAGTGGAAGGACCTGAGCCCCTTCTTCAAGGAATACGATCCCGAAACCCTGGATCAGATCGCCAACGGCTATGACACCATGCAGCGCTGGCTCTTCAAGCCCGGCTACGACGCCACCCAGCGCGCGGTCATCGGCGACATCGAGGGCCGTCTGCTCATCCCGCAGGCCATCGCCAACATCGCCCTGGATGGCAGCATGACGCCCGAGAGCGCTGCGGAATGGCTGCAACAGCAGGTGGAGCAACTTTATCAGGATCGTAAGAACCAGTAACGGGTTTGTTCCTGAGCGAGGGGCTGATTCCTGCGGGAATCGGCCCCTCTTTTGGCATGCGCGGGAGGCCAAGTTCGTCATGCGTCATGCGTCATGCGTCATGCGTAACCGCCTCACGTTTTACGTTTTACGCATGACGTCGTTGAGCCCTCGGCCAACGCTG
>CAZDCN010000424.1:0-3153 GCA_964503945.1 uncultured Caldilineales bacterium | reverse complement strand
GGCGCAGACAAGCCCGCAGGAGGACTTTTCTGAACCCCATGCAAATCCAGGTTATCCGCAGCGCCCGCCGCCAAAAAACCATCAGCGCCCGCATGGAAGGCGATGTCATGGTGGTGCGCGCGCCCGCCCATATCTCGGACGATGAGCTCCACCAGGCCATCGAAAAGCTCCAGGCCCGCCTCCAGCGCCGCCAACAGGCCCGGGAACTCTCCGATGCCGATCTGGAGCGACGGGCCCGGGCCCTCAACCGCCGCTATTTCGACGGCAAACTGCGCTGGCACAGCATTCGCTGGGTCGCCAACCAGCAAAAGCGCTTTGGCTCCTGCACCCCCAGCCGGGGAACCATTCGCATCTCCCACCGGCTGGCGAACATGCCCCCCTGGGTGCTGGACTACGTCATCGTCCATGAACTCGCCCATCTGGTGGAGCCCAACCACGGGCCCCGCTTTTGGGCCCTGGTGAACCGCTACCCCCGCACGGAGCGGGCCCGGGGCTACCTCATGGCCGTGGGCCTGGAACCCATGGAGGATCAGGCTGACCCTGACGACATCGCTCCCCACTGACTTCTGGATGATTTCCTATGCCCCTTCCCCCAACCTATCTCCCCCATCTCCAAACCTTGCTCAACCCCCAGCCCACCATGCGCGGGGCCGAAGCGCCCGTCCCGCCCGCAGATTTGCTGCCCGAGAGCCGGGCCGCGGGCCAAGCCATCCTCCGGGCCTGGCGGGACGCCGGGGATGATGCTGCGCGCAGCCGGGCCGAGGTGCAGCTCTTGGCCGCGGCCGCGGCCGACCTGGCCGTGGCCCAACGCCTGGCCCGCGGGGCGCAGGCTGCCGAACGGGGCCAGGAAGATGTGTGGTCCTGGATCCAGGCGGGCCTCACCGATCCCGACATCCTCCTGCGCCCCACCCTCCGTCCCGCAGCCTACCGGGGCGCGGATCGAGACCTGCTGGCCGCGGTCTATCAGACCCTGAACAGCATCCAGGACGCGACCACGGAGACCGTGTCCGACGCGATCACCGGCGCGCTGACCCTGAACTTCGCGGTGCTGCGGGAGGCCGTGAAACTGGCCGGGACCGATATCCGTCAGTTGGCGGAGGATTTGGGCCTGGATGAGGTCGCAGCGTTCGCGGGCGAGGCCATCATGAAGTTGTTGGCCCTGGCGGGCGAGGACAACCTCGAGCACATTCAATCGGTTGCCAGCGAGACCTGGGAGAAGCTGCAAGAAAAAACCGCGGTCTCCACCTACGTGCAGAACTTCCTTGATGCAGAGGGCATCTACCGGGAGGGGCGGGCGTGGATCCAGGCCTACGAAGGCCCGGACCGGAATCTGGCCCGGCTTACGCCCCGGATTCTAGCCGTGCAAGGGAGCTTTAGCGGACGCAACAAGCTGGCCGCCGCGCTCATCCGGCTGCTGGCCCTGGTTAAACTCGCGCCCGCCCTGAAGAAGCCGCCCTGGGGGCCATTGATCACGGCCTCGGGCTACGCGCTTATCATCGGTTATGAACTCTATTCCGCCCACGACCACGTGGACTCCGACCGCTTTCCTTTCTTCGACCGTGTGGAGGGCGTGCGCACGCTGTTGATCTCTCGGCTTGCCCAATAACGAATCGCATCATTCCCATTTCCACCTGGAGAAACCTATGGACCCCATTGCTTTTCATATCGGCTCATACCCGGTTTATTGGTATGGCATCATCCTCACCACGGGCGCGGTGCTGGGCGCCTGGCTGGCCTCCTGGATGGCCAAACAGCGCGGGGATGACCCCGACCACATCTGGAATATGCTGATCATTGTTCTCATCCTGGGCATCATCGGCGCCCGCCTTTATCACGTTTTCTCCCGTCCCGCGGTGGGCATCGGCTGGGATTACTACAAAGAGCATCCCCTGGACATCTTCATCCCTCGCAACGGCGGTTTTGCGGGCCTGGGCATCTACGGCGCGGTCATCGGCGGCATTATCGGCATTTTGGGCTATACGTTGTACAAACGACTGAGCTTTTTGCATTGGGCCGATTACGCGGCCGCGGGCGTGCTGCTGGCCCAGAGCATCGGGCGCTGGGGCAATTACGTGAACCAGGAATTGTTCGGGCCGCCCACCACCCTGCCCTGGGGCATCAAGATCAGTTGCGAGAACCGCCAATTCTATGAGCAATTCAACTGCAGCGTTCTGGGCCCGGACACTCGCTTCCATCCCACTTTCTTCTACGAATCCCTTTGGAACGCGATGGGGGTGGCGCTCATGGTGATCGCCTTCAAGAAATTCGGTCGGCGTTTGCGGGATGGCGATCTCCTCTTCTTCTACTTTATCTACTATCCTTTGGGGCGCATCTGGGTGGAGTATTTCTTCCGGCCCGACGCCTGGAAGCTGGGCGGACTGCCCACCGCGGTCGTGTTTTCTCTCATCGCCATGGGCATTGGCGCGGCGGGGCTGATTTACAACCACGTCATCCGCAAAGCGCCCGCACCGGAGCCAGTCCGATCTGTAACCTCGCCGGGCAAAAAACGCTCTAAGAAATCCAGGAAAAAATAATCTCCACTCCCCACGAGGTGTCCGATGAAGAAAACGCTGTTTTCGTTGCTCGTCATTTTACTTTTTGCATCTCTGCTCGCGGCTTGCGGCGGTTCTGCGCCCGCGGCCGAGAAAGCGCCCGAGGTTGATCTCACAGCCCTGCCCGTGGATCTGACGGTCCAGCAGGTGAATGCGATTCGCAACCATCCCGACGTGGTGCTGATCGATGTGCGGGAGCAGTGGGAGTATGACGCGGGCCACATTCCAGATGTCAAGCTCATCCCTTTGGGCGAGCTTCCCAACCGGTTGGATGAAATCCCCCAGGACAAGTTTGTGGTCATGACTTGTCGTTCGGGCAACCGCAGCAACCAGGCCGCGCAGTTCCTGCGCAGCAAGGGTTTCGATAACGTACACAACATGCAGGGCGGCATTTTGGCCTGGCAGAAGGCGGGTTTCCCGGTTGAAAAATAGTTCGACAAACTGCGACCTGCAAACCTGACTTTCATTTGTGTTTCCTCTATTTGTGTCTTCTATCCGTGGTTCTCCCTATCAGTGGATTATTTACGGAACAGATGCCATGAGCGTTTGCACGCCGATAAGGATGAAAATTTCGTCTACGTCATGCTGAGCGACCGAAGGG
>CAZDCN010000423.1:0-3156 GCA_964503945.1 uncultured Caldilineales bacterium | reverse complement strand
ACACCGCCCGCCGCCTCGTGGCCGATGACCTGGCCGCGGTGGAACGAAAAATGCAAAAAGCCGTGGGCGACGCCTACGACCCCCTGGCCCAGGCCCTGGGCGACCTGGTGCGCAGCGGCGGCAAACGGGTGCGGCCCATGCTCACCCTGCTGGCCGGGCGCTTTCACCCGCCCCAGGACCGCGACCGCCTCATCAGCCTGGCCGCGGCCATCGAAGCCCTGCACACCGCCACCCTGGTCCACGACGACGTCATCGACGGCGCGCTCCTCCGTCGCGGGCGCTCCACCCTCAACGCCCGCTGGACCCCCAGCAGCACCATCATGGCCGGGGATTTCTTCTTCGCCCGGGCCGCGCGGCTGGTGGCCGAGACAGAACACCCGCGCGTCATCCAGCTGTTCGCCCGGGCGTTGGAAGTCATCGTGGATGGGGAATTGCGCCAGGCCTTCAGCGCCCGGGACTGGTCCCAGCCCAAAGCCAGCTACTACGAGCGCATCTACGGCAAAACCGCGGCCCTCTTCGAGCTGGCCACCCGCACCCCCGCGGCCCTGGGCCGCGCGCCCGAAGCCGAAGAAGAGGCCCTGCGCCGCTTCGGCTACCATCTGGGCATGGCCTTCCAGATCGTGGATGACGTCCTCGACTTCGTGGCCGACGAAGCCACCCTGGGCAAGCCCGCGGGCTCTGATCTGCGCTCGGGCATCATCACCCTCCCCGTCTACTTCTACATCCAGACGCCCGAACGCCGGGCGCAAGTCATCGAAATGATCGAGAGCCGGCCTACGGGCGACCCCATCGTCAACGACGTGGTGCAAATGGTGCGGGAATCGGACGCCATCGACCGGGCGTTGGAGGAAGCCCGGGCCTTTGTGGATCGGGCCCTGGCCGATTTAGAAACCCTGCCCGCCATCCCCGCCCGCGCCGCCCTGGCCGACGCGGCCCGCTATGTGGTCGAGCGCACCTTTTGACAATCGCCAGGAAAAAACGAGAGTAACTGCTTACGTAGGCCGGTTTTAGCCACGAAGACACGAAGAACAACGAAGAATCGAAGAAAAAATAAGAAAACTTCGTGTCTTCGCACCCTTCGAGCCTTCGTGGCAAAAGGTTTCGCGGAAATGGACCATCAACGTGAGTAGTTACAAACGAGATAAAATAATAGGTGTGAAACCCCAGCCGGACTTCATCCAGCGCGGTTTTCTAGCCCGGCGACTTCCTCGCCGGGCGGACCTGCGAGAAGCTACGGACGGTGAGCGGCGCCCAATTTGAAATGGCTACTATCGCGAAGTTGTCGCTGCGGATCCTTTCCGTGCTAGAATAAAACCATGACCCACAAAATCCTCATCTCCGACCCCTTGGCGGAAGCCGGACTGAATTTGTTGCGCGACGCGGGCTTGCACGTGGATGTGCGCACCGGGCTCTCGTCCGATGAACTCATCGCCATCATCCCCGACTACGACGCGCTCATCATCCGCAGCGGCACGAAAGTCACCGCGGACGTGATCCGCGCGGCCAAAAACCTGAAAGTCATCGCCCGCGCGGGCGTGGGCGTGGACAACATCGACATCCCCGCGGCCACCGAAGCGGGGATCATCGTCGCCAACGCGCCCACGGGCAACGTGGCCGCGGCCGCGGAGCATGCCATCGCCCTCATGTTTGCGCTGGCCCGCCACGTGGCCGAAGCCCATCGCTCCATGCGCGCGGGCGAATGGAACCGCAAGGCCTTCATGGGCGTGGAAGTGGCCAACAAAACCCTGGGCCTGGTGGGGCTGGGACGGGTGGCCGGGCATGTATGCCGCCGGGCCGTGGGCCTGGGCATGAAGGTCCTCGCATACGATCCCTATGTCTCCCAGGAATACGCCCAAAACATGGGCGCGGAGATGGTCGCCCTGGATGACTTGCTGGCCCGCAGCGACTTCATCTCTCTGCACCTGCCCCTGAACGAAAGCACGCGCGGGCTCATCAACGCCGAAACCCTGGCCAAAGTGAAGCCCGGCGCCCGACTCATCAACACCTCGCGCGGGGGCGTCATCGACGAACGGGCCTTGCTGGCCGCGTTGGATTCAGGTCAACTGGCGGGCGCGGCCCTGGACGTCTTCAGCCAGGAACCCCTTCCTCCCGACTCCCCCCTGCGCGCGCATCCGCGCATCGTCCTCACCCCCCACATCGGCGGCTCCACCACCGAAGCCCAGTTCCAGGTGGCGCTGGATGCGGCCCAACAGGTCATCGACGTTCTCCACGACCGCCCCGCCCGCTACGCCATCAACGCACCCCTCATCCCCGCGACCGATATCGACTTCATCAGCCCCTTTATCAGCCTGGTGGAAAGCATGGGACGCTTTCTCCACCAGTTCCAGCCCATGCAGGTGGAGCGGGTGGAGCTGACGGTGCACGGCCCGCTGGCCGAATACGACACCAAAATCCTGCAGGCGGCCGCGCTGCGGGGGCTGTTGGGCGGCGTGGTGGAAGAGCGGGTGAACGTGGTCAACGCCGATCTCATCGCCCATCGCCGGGGGATCATCGTCTCCGAATACCGCCAGCGGCATCATTACGAACGCTATGAGAACATGATCATCCTGGCGGTGCGTTCGGGGGACCAGAGCGCCAGCGTCAAGGGCAGCGTGCTGCACGGCGAGCCTTTCATCGTGGCCGTGGCCGACCGCTGGGTGGAATTCCAGCCGGAGGGACGCTATCTGGTCTCCTGGCACCGGGATAAGCCGGGCGTCATCGGCGCGTTGGGAACGCTTCTGGGCGAAAATGATATCAACATCGCCTTCATGCACGTGGGACGATTGAGCCCGCGCGGGGTGGCCATCATCGTCATCAAGACCGACGAACCCATTCCCGACGCGCTCCTGCCCGAGATCAACGCCATCCTGGGCGAAGGCTTCGAGGCCCGCGTCATCCTTTTCTGAACCCCCTGCGGATAGCTCAGACCGCCAGCGCAGGTTGGGGAGCCTGCGCCATGTGAAGTCGGACGCGTAAGCGGGCGCCACGGACGGTTGTCCGTCGATACTGATGAAAATGGCGGCAAGGGGCAGGTGGCAAGTCGCAGGTGAAGCTGCGCATGATCACCCGGAGCTGAAGCTCCGGGCTACGACACGACGCCGGGTGAACCCGGCTTTCGGGCGGGCGACCACGGCCAAAGCCCCGTTGACGGGGCGT
>CAZDCN010000422.1:0-3167 GCA_964503945.1 uncultured Caldilineales bacterium | reverse complement strand
GCACCTACAACTTCCCCCAAAACCGCGTCACCGACCACCGCATCGGCAAGAGCTCCTACAACCTGCCCGCGGTCCTTGATGGCGAGCTGGACGACTTCATCGATGAGCTCGCCCTGGCCGACCAGGCCGAACGCCTGGAAACCGTAGGGGAATAACGCATTCGCCTTTGACTTTGGACGAAGATGAAAAACGCCTTGAAATCGGCGCTGAAAAGATTTAGCGCGCCCCAGGTTCCCAGGCAGTTAGCCGCCAACTTCAGAGAACTCGCCCCTGCTGCCCGCGCCCAATTGGAAACGTCCTTGCGGGAACATTACTTCACCCGTCCCATTTGGGGTGAAGGGATCACGCCCCAGGCTTATCTGGATTCCGAAGCGGGCCGGAAGGATTTGGCCGCGCACATCCACGGTCGTCTGGATGTTTTCCGGCAGACCGTCATCCCCTGGTTGGATGCCGCCCACCCACTGGAAAAAGCCACCATCCTGGAAATCGGCAGCGGCACGGGATCATCCACCATCGCTTTGGCCGAACAGGGCGCGCAGGTCTTCGCCGTTGATATCGATGAACCAAGCCTGGCCGTCGCCAAAACCCGGCGGGAGCTGTATGGCCTGGAAAATATCCTCTTTCATCGGGCCAACGCCACAGAAATCAAGAATCTGTTTGCTCAACAGAGATTTGACTTCATCATCTTCTTTGCCTGCCTTGAGCACATGATTCACGATGAGCGCATCCAAGCCATGCGCGACGCCTGGGATATGCTTCCCGCTGGATCGCTTTGGTCTGTGGTGGACACGCCCAACCGATTGTGGTACTTCGATTCCCACACAGCCCATCTCCCATTTTACTTCTGGCTCCCGGATGATTTAGCCTTCGAGTACGCCCGTTTCAGCCCCAGACAACCCTTCAACGCCTCATTCCACCAACGTGATGACCAGGCGATGTTGCGTTTCCTGCGTCATGGCCGCGGCGTGAGTTATCATGAATTCGATCTCGCCCTCGGTGATGTCAAGGAACTGAATGTCGTGAGCAGCCTTTCCCTGTTTCTGCGGGAGCAAAATCCCCTCTGGAATCTGGGAAGACGACTGGTGCGCTCCCCCAACCATCGCTTCGAATCCTTCTTAATGGAAGTTGGTCCTGACATCCATCCAGGCTTCTATCAACCCAGCCTGGATTTAATCATCCGCAAGTCCTAGTTTCGGCAAAAGCCACCGGCCTGGATTGCCTCGAAAACCAGGTCGCACGCAATATCCCGTCCCCCATTCCCCCATTGACGACAGGAGGCCCTCGTGTCACAACTCGTCGCGCTATTGCTCGGCGTCGTCATTATCCTGCTGGCGACGCTCATCTATTTGGTCTACACCCGGGGCAAGATCGAACCGGAAACCGTGGAAGTGGCTGTGGTTAAAGCCATGAAGCAATCGGGCCTGGACCAGACCGTCGGACGGCTGGAGACCTACGCCCGGGACATCCGCCGCGATTATCGTTCGCTCGACCGCATGTTGCGCGTGCCCACAGAACGGGGTGCGCTGGGCGAGATCGCGCTGGAGCAAATCCTGGCGGACCAACTCCCCCCCGACATGTTCGGCATCCGCCGCCGGCTCTTCAACGGCGAAACCCCGGACGCTTTCATCAAAACCCCGAACGGTTTCATCATTATCGATTCCAAATTCCCTCTGGACAACTTCCGCAAGATGCGCGAGGCCCGAGATCCGAAAATCCGGGCCCAGCTCAAGCGACGTTTCCTCAGCGATGTCCAGGGGCATCTGAACAAGGTCGCCACCGCCTACATCCGCCCCGACCTGGGCACCGAGGAGTTCGCTTTCGTCTTCATCCCCTCCGAGGGCGTGTACTACTTTCTGGTCACCCAGGCCTATGAGTTGCTACGCGATTTCGGGCGGCGAGGGGTGCAGGTCGTCTCACCCCTAACGCTCACCCATAAGATCGAACTCATCCGCGCAGGCGTCCACGCCCGGCGCCTCTCCGAGCAGGCGGATCAGGTGCGCAATGATCTGCTGGAGTTAGCCCGCCGTTTCGACGCGGTGGATCAGGCCTGGCGGGTGTTCTACAACACGCACTTCCGCAAAGCAGCCAACAAGGCTGACGAGCTCGACGCAGCCTATCGTAAAATACGCGAATCCTTCGATCACATCGCCCGGCTGGAGTAAGTCAGGAGCATGAAAATGATCCTACGCAAAAGTGAATGCCCTTCGATAACCTGGAAGGACTTGAGCCCTGTTCAGCGGTTGAGCGTCGTCCTGGCCGCCATCGTGCAGGTAGTGCTGCTCATTGCCGCGCTGCAAGACATCTACAAGCGCCCCGCCGAGGAGATCCGCGGGAGCAAAGGGGCGTGGACGGCGATTTCCTTTATCAACTTCATCGGGCCTGCCGCCTACTTCACATGGGGTCGCAAGCCCCCTGCGGAAACAGCATGAAGCGGGTGTTGAAACGGGCCGGCGCCTGTCACCGGAAAACCCCCTTGATGATTCCCCGATGGCGCCACACATGACCCAAACGATTCGCGATCTTCTGGGGGACGCGGTTGGGAAATTGGAACGGGTTGGGGTGGAGTCCCCCCAATTGGATGCAGAGCTGTTGCTGGCCCACGCACTGGGTGTGGATCGCACCTGGCTTCTGGCCCATCCCGAATATCGCCCCGCGCCCGAGCAAGCGCGTGCATTCCAGGCGCTGCTGGCCCGACGGCTAACCCGCGAGCCCCTGGCCTACATCACGGGCCGTCGCTGGTTTTACGATCTTGAATTTTATGTCACGCCGGATGTGCTTACGCCCCGGCCCGAGACGGAAGAATTGGTGGAGCGAGCGCTGGCCTGGCTTAAAGAGCGACCACGGGCGGTTGTGGTGGATGTTGGGACGGGCAGCGGGGCCATCGCCTTGACCGTGGCCCGCCATGCGCCCCAGACCCGTATCTACGCCACTGACATCAGCGCCCGGGCGCTGGACGTGGCTCGGGAGAATGCGCGCCGCCTGGGGCTGCCTCCCCGGGTAACCTTCCTGCAAGGTGACTTGCTGACGCCCCTGCCCGAGCCCGTGGATCTCATCCTCGCCAACCTTCCCTACATTCCCCAACGCGAGCGAGACCGGCTCATGCCGGAAGTGGCCGCGTTCGAGCCGGACGAAGCCCTTTTTGGGGGAGAATCGGGCGTTGAGGTGAT
>CAZDCN010000421.1:0-3171 GCA_964503945.1 uncultured Caldilineales bacterium | reverse complement strand
AATGGCCTCACGCATCACGCATTACGTATTACGCAATTGGCCGTTCGCGCCAGGTGGCCTGCACATTTTCATCCTTATCGGCGGGCGGCCACCCGTGAAATCTGTTCCATAAATAGCCGTTTCACCTCCGCCTGATCCAGATGAGCGATTCTGGGTTGGGAATATGGGATGGATCATGGTACAATGAACACGTAAATGGTATGCTACTTACATAGAGTCCATCATGCGATGACGTTCAATGATGAATGGCATCGCTATGCATGACGATGGCGCGGCTCGGACGGTCTGTCTGGGTCGTGATGCAAGTCATGCGCCACATTCATCCACGAGGTGAGGTTATGGCCACACGAGGCACTGTTATCATCGACAGAGACCGGTGCAAAGGCTGCGAACTGTGCGTGCATGTGTGTCCGCAGGGGGTGTTGCATATGTCGGAGGACTACAATGCCAAGGGGTATCATCCGGTGATGCTGGATGAAAGCGAGAATTTTTGCACGGGTTGTGCAGTCTGCGCGGTGATC
Source organism: uncultured Caldilineales bacterium (assembly GCA_964503945.1). Classification (GTDB taxonomy): domain Bacteria; phylum Chloroflexota; class Anaerolineae; order J102; family J102; genus M2005. The sequence goes on along the minus strand of CAZDCN010000421.1, from coordinate 2,650 downwards.
TGTCCCGATGTCGTTTTTACTGTCTACCGCGAGCCTGTCAAACGCAAGGCCCGACCAGCGCGCGCGGCGCTGGCGGCATGAGGAGGTCGACCATGAGCAAAGAACTTTGGAAAGGCAATGAAGCGCTGGCCGAAGCGGCCATCCGGGCGGGGGCCGAGGCCTTCTTCGGCTATCCCATCACGCCCCAAAGCGAATTGTTGGAGTATATGTCCCGCAGGATGCCCGAATTGGGCCGCGTCTTTTTGCAGGCGGAGAGCGAGATCGGCGCCATCAACATGGTCTATGGCGCGGCCAGCGCCGGCGTGCGGGTGATGTCCTCTTCCTCCTCCCCCGGCATCAGCCTCATGCAGGAGGGGCTGAGCTACATCGCCGGCAGCGAGGTCCCCGTGGTGCTGGTGGACATCATGCGCGGGGGACCGGGCCTGGGCAACATCCAGCCCAGCCAGGGCGATTACAACCAGATGGTGAAATCCGCCGGGCATGGCGATTTCCATAGCATCGTCCTGGCCCCCAGCACCCTGCAGGAGGCCATCGATCTGATCTACGAGAGCTTTGAGCTGGCCTTTCGCTACCGCACCATCGTCGTCATCCTGGGCGATGGCAGCCTGGGCCAGATGATGGAGCCCGTGGAGATGCCGCCCTTCAAGGAATGGCCCAACGAGCGGCCCGATTGGGCCCTGCGCGGGGCCAAGGATCGCCCCCCCAACCTCATTACCTCCCTCTACCTGGGCGCGGAGAAGCTGGAAGCCCTCAATCTGCGTCTGCAAGCGAAGCTGGCCCGCATCAAGGCCAACGAGCAGCGTCACGCCGCCTTGATGACCGAAGACGCCGAGACCCTGATCGTGGCCTTCGGCACCGTGGGACGCATCGCCACCTCGGCCGTGCGCCAGGCCCGGGCCGAGGGCATGAAGGTGGGGCTCTTCCGACCCATCACCCTGTGGCCCTGGCCCGAGAAGGCGCTGGACGCACTGCTGGAGACAGGCCGCATCAAGAACGTGCTGGTGGTGGAGATGAACGCGGGCCAGATGCTGGAGGATGTGGAGCGCATCGTGGCCCGCCGCGCGCCGGTGCGCTTCTATGGACGCATGGGCGGCGCCATTCCGCTCCCCGATGACATTCTGCCGATCTTGCGCGAGATGCAAGGCCAACCCTCGGGCGAGATGGCTCAACCCCAACCTGCCCTCGCCTGAAAGGAGGTGTCACCATGGCTATTGCCACACAACCCACCGACATCAAACAGCCCTCCCTGGAAACCATGGAGGTGGTCTACAAGCGGCCGGAAACCCTGGCCGACGTGCAAACTCACTACTGCCCCGGCTGCACCCACGGCATCATCCATCGCCTGGTGGCCGAGGTCATCGATGAGCTGGGCGTGCGAGAAAAGACCATCGGCGTCGCGCCTGTGGGCTGCGCCGTCTTCGCCTATCAATACTTTAACATCGACGGCTGCGAGGCGGCCCATGGCCGAGCCCCGGCCATGGCCACCGGCCTGAAACGGGTCATGCCCGATCACGTCATCTTCACCTACCAGGGCGATGGCGACCTGGCCTCCATCGGCGGCAACGAGATCATGCACGCCGCGGCCCGGGGCGAGAACCTGACCGTGATCTTCGTCAACAACGCCAATTACGGCATGACGGGCGGTCAAATGGCGCCCACCACCCTGCCGGGCATGGTCACCACTTCGTCGCCCTATGGCCGGGATGTGAAAACCCAGGGGTATCCCGTGCATATCACCGAGATGCTGGCCATCATGCCGGGCGTGGCCTACGCCTCCCGCAACTCCACCCATTCGGTGGCGGAGATCCGCAAGACCAAAAAGGCCATTCGCAAGGCGTTCGAGGCCCAGATCCAAGGCCTGGGATTGGGCATCGTGGAGGTGCTCAGCACATGCCCCACCAACTGGCGGTTGGACCCCTTCGAGGCCTTGGAGTTCATTCGAGACAAGATGGTTCCCGTCTTCCCCCTGGGCGAATTCAAGGTGCACGACGCCCTGAAGCGAAGGAAATAAGGAGGCGCATCATGGAACATTCCGTTGTTTTCGCAGGATTTGGCGGCCAGGGCGTGCTCTTCGCGGGGCAGTTGCTGGCCCATGCGGCCGCGGATGCGGGCCTGCACGTCACCTGGATTCCCTCCTACGGCCCGGAGATGCGGGGCGGCACGGCCAATTGCACCGTGGTGTTGGGGGATGAACCCATTGGCTCGCCCCTGGTGCGTCATCCCGACGGGGTGGTGGCCATGAACCTGCCCTCCACCGACAAATACGAACCCCTGGTGAAGCCGGGCGGCGTGTTCATCGTCAACGGCTCCCTGGTCAAGCGCCCCATTCGCCGAGAGGATATCGATGTGTTGGTGGTTCCGGCCAATGACATGGCCGAGAAGCTGGGCAGTCAACGCATGGCCAACGTGGTCATGCTGGGCGCGCTGTTGGCCAGCCGGGATTTTCTCAGCCTGGAAGCGGTGGAGGAGGCCCTGCGTCGTTATCTGCCCGAGCGTCACGCCCATTTGTTGGAAGCCAACATCCGGGCGCTGCACGCGGGCGCTGTGTTCGTTCGCGACGCCCGAGCCATCCCCGCCTGATGTGCCAATCCGGAACAGGTATCATGAGCGTTTGCACGCCAATAAGGACGAAAATTTCGTCTACGTCATG
>CAZDCN010000420.1:0-3172 GCA_964503945.1 uncultured Caldilineales bacterium | reverse complement strand
GTCCATCTCTCCCAGCGCGGCCATGACCAGCGCGGTGAGGACGATGGCCGCGGTCTCGGTGCGGAGGATGCGGGGGCCCAGCGTGACCGTGATCACGCCCGCGTCCCGGGCCGCGGCCGCCTCGTCGGGCGCGAAGCCCCCTTCCGGGCCGATGAACAGGGTGACGGGCCAGGACGCGTCGGCCAGGGCCTGGCGGATGGGCGTATCGGCCAGCACGGAGGGCATGAGGGCCAGGCCCCGGGCCTGGGTCAGCGCCTGGGCCAGGGGGATGGGGTCCAGCAGGCGGGGCAGACGCCCGCGGCCGCTCTGCTCCGCGGCCTCGCGGATGATGCGCCGCCAGCGCTCCCAACGGCCAGAACCGGGCGACCGGCGCAGGGTGCGCTGGGTGAGGATGGGCTGGAACGTGGTGACGCCCAGCTCCACCCCTTTTTGCAACACCCACTCGAAGCGCTCGCCCTTGCTGATGGCGGGGCAGAGGATGAGCTCGCCCGCGGGTTCGCCCGTCGCGGCCATGCGCTCGCGGATTCTCCCCGCGGCCCGCTGCTTCCCCACCTCCACCAGCTCCACCCGAAAGGCCCGCCCCTCCCCATCCAACGCCATCACCTCCTGGCCCGGATGCAAGCGCAGCACCAGCCGCATCTGCCGGGCGATGTCGGGCGGAAAGCGCACCCTGTCGCCCTGAAAAGCGTGGGGAGGGAGAAAGAAACGATGCATGGGACTCAGGAGGCATGCCGGGCCGCGAGCGCGATCCAATCGCCCTCGGACAGCGCGTCGAAGACCTCCAGGCCCGACGCCTTCAGGGCCAGGTCCACCACCTCGCGGCGCTGCCGGATGACGCCCGAGAGGATGAGCGCGCCGCCGGGGGCCAGCCGGTCCGCCAGGCGTTCATGGAGCAGCAGGCGGGCGATGACGTCGGCCAGGATGTTGACCATGACCAGGTCGTAGCGTCCCGCGTCGATGACCGATTCCACCAGGAGCGTGATCTGATTGCGCACCTGGTTGAGCCGGGCGTTCTCCTCCGCGGTGCGCACCGCCTCCGGATCGATGTCGGTGGCGATGACCCGGGTCGCGCCCATCTTCACCGCGGCGATGGCGAGGATGCCCGAGCCCGTGCCCACATCCAGGACGACGGAGCGCGGGCGCAGGTGTTTTTCCAGCAGGCGCAGGGCCAGTTGCGTGGAGGGATGGGTCCCCGTGCCGAAGGCCATGCCCGGGTCCAGCTTGATGAGCACATCTCCGGAGCGCAGCGCGGGCTCCTCCCACGAGGGGCTGACGACCATGCGTTCGCCGATGCGCAGGGGGCGATAATGCCGTTTCCACGCCTCGGCCCAATCCTCGGTGGCCAGATGTTTCACCCGCGGCTCGCCGTAGAAATCGGCGAAGGGAAGGGATGGGAGTTCGCTGATGAGAGTTTGCAGCAGACGGGCGTGATCGGGCGAGTCGGGCAGGTAGCCCCGCACCAGGGTCTGGGCCCGGTCCGCCTCGCCATAGAGTCCGAAACCGCTGACCTCGACCACGACGCCGCCGTGCACGTGGGGTTCCAGCCAGGCGACGGCGGCCTGGACGGGCTCGGCGTTCGGGTCGGGCGTGGCGATGGGGAGGGTGAATTCCAGCAAGTCGGTCATAACCCCAGGGCCTCGCGCATGCGCTCGAAGAAGCCGCCATGTTCATTGCGAGATTCCACGGGCATGGGCTCCAGGGTCTCGGCCAGGCGGTAGAACAGCTCCCGCTGTTCTTCGGTCAGCTCCGACTGTTTGGGGATGTGCACGTCCACGGTGATGAGCATGTCGCCGCGGCCGCTGCCCCGCAGGTGCGGCACGCCCAGCCCGCGCAGGCGCAGCACCTTGCCCGGCTGGGTTCCCGGGGGGATCTTCACCAGCTTGGGGCCGTCCAGGGTGGGCACTTCCACTTCGGCCCCGAGCACGGCCTGTGCGATGTTGATGGGCAGCTCCAGGAGGATGTCATCATCCACCCGGTTGAACAATTTGTGGGGCTTCACCGAGATGAACACGTAGAGATTGCCCGGTTGACCGCCCCGCTTGCCCGGCTCGCCCTCGCCCGGCAGCCGGATGCGGGTGCCATCCTGCACCCCGGCCGGGATCTTCACCCGCAGGCGACGGGTGACCTCCACCTGCCCCGCGCCATGACATTCCCGGCAGGGCGTGGTCACCACCTCGCCTGTTCCCTTGCAGCGGGGGCAGGTGCTCACATTGACAAAGGTGCCGAAGATGGTTTGCTGGCGCTGACGCACCTGTCCCATGCCGTTGCAAGTGGGACACCGCATGGGCTGGGTGCCGGGCTCCGCGCCCGAGCCATGACAGCGGGGGCAGGTTTCGTGACGGGTGACCTCGATTTCCTTCTCGGTCCCCATGACGGCTTCTTCGAACTCGATGGTCAGATCGATGCGGATATCCGCGCCCCGCGTAGGCCCCTGGCGGCGTCCGCTGCCGCGGCCAAAGCCGAAACCAGAGCCGAAGATCTCCTCGAAGATGTCGCCGATATCGGCGAAGCCGCCGGGCGCGGGGCCGTAGCCTCCGGCGCCGGCTGCGCCCGAGACGCCCGCGTGCCCATACCGGTCGTAGCGGGCGCGCTTTTGGGGGTCTCCCAGCACCTCATAGGCTTCGTTGATCTCCTTGATGCGGGAATCCGCGTCCGCGCCTTTGTAGATGTCGGGATGATATTGTTTGACCAGCCTGCGGTAAGCGCGTTTGATCTCCTCCGCGGAAGCGGAACGGGAAACGCCTAGCACATCGTAATAATCTCGTTTTGCCATAATGGACGAAGCAACCTGTTCCGAAAATCGATGCCTCACGTCAAGACGCAGAGGCGCAAAGGGAAAAAGGGCTAGGAATTTAGGCGCCCAGGCGGATGTGTCATCCGCCGGGGAACACGCCGCCGAAGTTGTTTACTTCAGGTAAACCGGGAAACAGGGAGAACCACAGATAAAGGACACAAATATGAGGAAACACAAATGAAAGTCAGGTTTGCAGGTGGCCGGTGGCAGGTCACAAGTTGTCCACTTGACAATTGGCCATTGACAATTAGCCATTGGCAATTCCTTGCCTGCGACCTGCCCCTGGCGACCGCATTTTCATCCTTATCGGCGGGCGGCCGCCCGTGGCGCCTGCTTCGTAAATAGGCCTCTGCCACGTCATTCTGAGGGAGCGAAGCG
>CAZDCN010000419.1:0-3173 GCA_964503945.1 uncultured Caldilineales bacterium | reverse complement strand
ACCAGGGCCCGCTGGAAGGACGCGGCCAGGTCGGCCACGGTTTGGGGAGGCAGATGTTCGCCGGGGGTGAGCTTGCGGCTGACCGAGAGGTCCTGCCCCTCGATGCGCTGCACAGCGCGCAGCACCGCGGTTTTCAAACCGCTGAAGCTGAAGTCGTAGGGGTTTTTCGTGCGGGCCTTGGGAAAGCGAAACGCGCGGGGATCGCCCGTCTGAGCCGCATTCTGGATGGCCGGGCCGCCCGGATAGCCCAGGCCCAGCACCCGGGCCACCTTATCGAAAGCCTCGCCCGCGGCGTCGTCGATGGTCCCGCCCAGGCGTTCATAACGACCGTGACCGCTCATGAGGATGAGCTCGGTGTGGCCGCCGCTGACGATGAGCACCAGCACGGGAAAAGTCTTGTCGGGGTTGTTGCCTTCGGCCTCGATCCAGTTGGAGTACACATGCCCTTCCAGGTGATTGATCCCCAGCAGAGGCAGGCCTCGGGCCCAGGCCGCGCCCTTGGCCGCGTTTACGCCCACCAACAGCGAGCCCGCCAGGCCCGGGCCGCGGGTCACGGCCACCCCGTCCAGCTCATCCCAATCCACGTCCGCATCCTCCAGCGCCTGCCGGATAACGGGGATGATGGCCAACACGTGCTGGCGGGAGGCCATCTCGGGGAAGACGCCGCCATATTGGCGGTGCAGGTCGATCTGCGAAGCGACCACATTGCTGAGCATGGCGCGGCCATCCCGCACCACCGCGGCCGCGGTTTCATCACATGAGGTTTCGACGCCAAGAATCAGAGTCATAGGTTTATTGTCCCTCCTCCGCCTGACGGATGCGCAACTGGTCGAGCTCCAGACGGGCGCGCTCGCCCCGGTCGGGCAGGTTGCGGGCGTGGGCCAGGGCCTGTTCATAGAAGCGCTCGGCCTGGGCCAGTTCGCCGCGGTGGGCCATCAGGCGGGCCAGAGCCACGGCCGCGGCCGCATTGCTGGGATGCTGCTGCAATTCCCGCAACAGCCGTTGCTCCTCCGCCTCCTGCTCGCGAGGAGGTTTCAGAGCCAGACTGACGCCCATGGCCGCGAGCTGACCCGGCAATTGCGCCGCGTGACGCACCACCGCCCGCTGCCGGGGCAGAAGGATGTCGGCCTCGCGGGTAACGTGGGCATGGAGGCGGGCGTCACCCTGTTTGGGTGAAGCGACATGCAGGGTGAAGGTCTGGCCCGACGCCACCATCATGCTCAATTCCTGCACCTGCTCACCCACCTGGATGCGATCCAGAAGCAAGGGGTAGCTTCCTTGATTGCGTATCGCCACCTTGCCATCCCGCCACTGCCAGCGCAGGGTCAACTCCTGGCCCGCGCCTTTCTCGGGCGACAGTCGCACCACCAGGCGGTCGGTGACGGGCGCGCCGGCCAGGAAGAGAAACCGCGGGGAATAGGCGACCAGCAACCCCTGATGCCGGTGAAGATCATGGCCCGTGTGGTGGCGGACCACCACCGATTTGCCGATGTAGGTCTCAAGCAGCGCGTTGTAGCCGTCGCCGGCGAGGCCCGTCAGCAAGGCGCCGCCGGTGACGGGATGGGGGTGGAAATCGGTTTCGGGAAAAGGCCGTCGGTGCAATCCCAGCCACAACCTCACGACCCCATCGGCCAGTCGGTCGGGCCAGCGCGCGATGCGGAGGCTTCTTTTGTGGGGCAGGGGATTGCCGACCGCGTCGATCTGCTGCTGGCGTCGGGCCCGATCCCCCTTGTCCAGCTCATCAACAAAGCGATAGATGGCGTTGAGCGTGGCGTTTTCGGGTGAGTAGTGCAGGTAGGTGATGGGCGTTGGGGGGAGCCCCTCAGCGCCGGGGAGGGCGAATTCCAGGGTCAGGCCCCCATCGCGCACCCGCAACACGCCCGCATGCCGCACGCCGTCCTCGTGTTCAATGACCGCAGGGAACGCGTCCAGCAAGGCCAGGGCCCCATCGCGCCTGCGTCGATAAAAGCCGATGAGGGCCAGAAGAACCACGACCGCCAGGGCGATCACGGCCAGGGTTTCAAGGATGCGCGGAAGCAGGATGAAACTGAGGTAGAGGGTTTCCATTTTCCCGGTTTACCAGCGTTCTATGAAGCCAGGCTAAGCGCGGGTTGGAGAAATTCGATGAGCACGCCGTGCGCTGCCTTGGGATGGACGAAGAAGCCCAGGCCCTCCGCGGCCTGGATGGGCTCCTGGTTGATGAGCTGCACATCCCGCGCGGCCAGCTCTTCCAGGCTGGCGTGCACGTCGGGCACTTCCAGACAGATGTGATGCAGCCCCTCGCCCCGCTTGGCCAGATATTTGGCCACGCCCGAGGTCTCGGTGGTGGGCGAAATGAGTTCGATAGCGCTCTCGCCCGCGGGCAGAAACGCGATCTCCACCTCTTGCTCGGGCATGACCAGACGCTTGCTCACGGTGAGCCCCAGTTGGTCGCGATAGGTGCGGATGGCCTCGTCCAGGTCGCGCACAACGATGGCCACGTGATTGATGCGGGTGATGTTCATGAGCTTACTCCGGATCGGGGATGATGAAGAGTTCCAGATCGGGATCCAGGCCCGCGTCCGCGGTCTCTTGCAGGATGCGCTCCAGGGGGATCTTGATGTATTTGCCGTGGGCGACCACAGCCACCCGGCCATCGGGGGTAAGGAGCTCGCCTTGGGCTTCGAAAATGCGGCGGGTGTCGCGGGTGAGCCTGCCCACCACGGTGAGCATTTCGCCCATGGGCACGGGCAGCTTGTATTTCAGGGTCAACTCCGCGGTGACGCCCCAGGTTTTGGCGTCGCCCCACACCGCGCGGCCCATGGTTTCATCCATTATGGAGGCGATGACGCCGCCGTGCACCCGGCCCGGATACCCCTGGTGATGGTCCGCGGGCAGGAAACGGCCCACGCATGTGGTTTCATCCACCTGATAGAAGTGAGCGTGCAGGCCCGCGGGGTTCTCGACGCCGCAGACGAAGCACATGCGGGAGTTGTATTGCTTTTTGGCGTTGTGTTGGTTGATGTGATCGTAGGGTGTGGACATTGTGGGTGTGTCAGCGTGTCGGCGTATGAGCGTGTGGGCGAGGGGGCGAGGGGGCGAGATCACCCGGAGCTGAAGCTCCGGGCTACGAAACGACGCCGGGTGAACCCGGCTTTCGGGCGGGTGACCACGGCCAAAGCCCCGTTGACGGG
>CAZDCN010000418.1:0-3174 GCA_964503945.1 uncultured Caldilineales bacterium | reverse complement strand
GGGAAAATACAGCTATGAGGACGCCGGCGCGGAGCCGGGAAAGACCTACTACTACCAGCTTGAAGAGGTGGAGCTTTCGGGCAAAACGACCCGGTTTGATCCCATCAAGCTGGAAAGCAAGCAGGCGCTGCCCGCATGGCCCTGGTGGGTGGCGGCCGCGGCCGTGGCCGTGGGGTTGGGCTGGCTGCTGGGAAGCCTGTGGCCCAAAAGCGCGAAACAACCATGAAACTCGACAGACGCACCATCCTCATCACCGGCGCATCCCAGGGCATCGGCGCGGCCGCGGCCCGGGCCTTTGCCGCGCATCCCGTCAACCTGGCCCTGCTGGCCCGCTCTCGCCCCCTCATCGAGGCCCTGGCCGGGGAGCTGAACCGGCGCCCGGGCGTGCGGGCGTTGCCCATCGTGGCCGATGTGACCCAACGGGAAGCTATCGAGGCCGCGGTGCAGCAAACCCTGGACGCGTTCGGTCAAATCGACATCCTGGTGAACAACGCGGGCGTGGGCATGAGCAGTCCGGTGGGGCGCATCGATTATGAGAAGGGCCGCCAACTGTTCGACGTCAACTTTTGGGGCGCGCTGATGATGACCGAGGCCGTCCTGCCCGAGATGCGAAAACGCCGGGATGGACTCATCATCAACATCTCCTCCATCGTGGGACGTCGGGCCATGCCGGGCATCAGCGTCTATTGCGCGTCCAAATTTGCGCTCAACGCGTTCAGCGAGAGCATCCGCGTGGAGCTGAAGAGGGACAACATCCGGGTGACCAGCTTCTACCCGGGCGTGACGGCCACGAATTTCGGCGACAACCTGCTCACCGGGCCGTCGTCGGCCCAGGGCAAAGGCCGGGCCAAGGTCACCTCCGCCGAGGATGTGGGCAAGGCCATTGTCCGGGCCGCGATCAAGGAGCCGCGCGACGCCTATCCCACCCTGTTCGACCGCGTCTTCGTGTGGGCTTCGACCCATGCGCCCTGGTTGATGGACCGCATCCTGCAACGATTTCAACAGGCATAACAACATCATGAGCTACCTCAACCTGATGGGCTGGAACGAAATTCTGGCCCGCGTGTTCGACGGCTTCGCCGTTGAGAAAAACGCGTCCCCCGACTGGCTGGTGAACCCGGCCACGAAACGCAAACTCAAACTCGACTATCTGTATCCCGACATCGGCGTGGCCGTGCGCTTTGTGGGCATGAAAGCCAAAGGCCAGCGCCGCAAAAGCGACTGGGAGGAGTTGGAAGAGCGGTCGCGGGATGAAACCCGCAAGGAGCTTTGCCGTCAGCACGGCGTGGATCTCCTCCTGCTCGACCCCAACGATCCCTTCCCCGATAAGCAATTGCGACGGCTGCAGATGACCCTCGGCGGCGCGGCGCGGCGCATCGCCAAGGCCCCGCGCTTCAAAGGCAAGGCCGATCTCATGCGCCGGCTAGATCGGGCCCACCGGCAGGTGGAGGCCATTCGCCAGCGGGTGAAAAAGCCCGAAGACCTGGCCCTCTACGCGGAAGCCTGGCGAGATCGCGAGGCCCAGGCCATCGCAGACCTGAAACGCCCCGCGCCCAAACCCAAGCGCAAAATCAACCCCGACCGTCTGAAGGTGGGCCAACGGGTGAAGCACAGCCATTTCGGCGTGGGCGTGGTCACGGCCATGGAGCCGGGCAAGGACGACACCTACGTCACCATTGATTTCGTGGAGAAGGGAGAGCGGAAATTCGCGCTTTCCTTGCTGGCGGGCAAACTGCTGGTGGCGCGAAGAACCAGGCAGCAAAGATGATGAAACGAGCCATCTCTGCTTTTGATATCATCGGCCCGATCATGGTCGGGCCTTCAAGCTCCCACACCGCGGGCGCGGTGCGTCTGGGCCAATTGGGACGGGCCATCCTGGGCGCGCAGCCCGAACGCGCCGTCATCGGGCTGCATGGCTCCTTCGCCCGGACGGGGCGAGGACATGGCACGGATCGAGCGTTGGCGGCCGGGCTGCTGGGCCTGGCCACCGATGATCCGCGCATTCGCGAGAGTCTGGAGATGGCCCGACGCGCGGGCATGGACATCCGATTTCGCGTGGTGGACCTGGGCGAGGACGCGCACCCCAATTCGGTGGAGATGGTTTTGCGCGCGGGCGGGCAGGAGGTGACGGTGGTGGGCGCGTCGGTGGGCGGCGGCATGGTGGAGGTCCAGGCGGTGAACGGCTACCCCATCAGCTTTACGGGCGAGCATGAGGCGTTGCTGGTGGTGGCGGAGGACCGCCCGGGGACGATCCACGCCATCACGGGCCTGTTTCTGGAATACGACCTGAACATCGCTTTTTCCCGGGTGGAACGGCGACAGCGCGGGGGGGAGGCCATCCAGCTTTTCGAGACCGATGACGCCATTCCGGACGAGCTGGTGGAGGCGCTGGAGGATTTTTGGTGGGTGAGCTGGGCGCGCCGCATCCCCCGGATCATCGAATAGCGCGCTGTCGAGACCGTTTCTGCGTTGAATGATGATGGGCTTTTGCGCGTCAACCTGACAGGTCCCTGACCACGCCCGCCGGAGCGGCGCGGCCTATGCTCGCCCAAGGCGCGTGGGATGAGCGCCCTGGCGGAGGGGACCTGTCAGGTTTGCGGTTGGAACGAACGGGCTGGTTCCCCACGACATCCCATGCGCCCGACGCTTTTCGCAACGCCCCTCAAGATGGCGAGGGCTGATCCGTGGATTTGCGGGTCGCCAGCCATCCCGCCAGGGAAACAGAACCCAGGATGGCGGATAGAAGGATGCCCGAATAGACCAGAGGCAGGATGGGGCTGGGGGATTCCCCAACCGGGTTGGCGGGGTGGCGAATGATGCCCGTGCTCCGCACCAGAAAGAGGAGAATAAACGCGAAGATGATGATGGCCATGGCGGTGAATTTGGGCTGATGGACCCACCAGGCGACTGCCAGGAAGACAGCGCCCGCAGCCAACACTCGCAGGGTCATCTGCGTGCGCGGTTCATTGAGATCGACGAAAACGCCCCACGCGATGCGCGCCGGGACCATGGAAACCATGAAGCCCAGCGCCCATAAGGAGAAGGCGATGACCGCGATGGTCGTCATCCACCGATAGAGCCCGACATTCCCCAACAAATAGCCCGCGGCAACCAGCGCGGCCACGAGAAAGACATACACCGCAGCCTGGGTCAGGGACCCGTGCGCGAAAACCC
>CAZDCN010000417.1:0-3178 GCA_964503945.1 uncultured Caldilineales bacterium | reverse complement strand
TGACAGGCAAAATCAGCATGACAATGAGCGCCAAAAATGTCAAACGTTTGTCAGACAGCATGTTTCAACCTCGCCTGCAGAGTGAGCGGATTGATGAGATCGCCTGCGCCCATTTGTAATTGCACGAAACGGGCGTAGGCCCCCTCGCGAGCCATGAGCTCCTCATGACTGCCTTGTTCGATAATGCGGCCATGCTCCAGAACGACGATAAGGTCCGCGTCGCGGATGGTAGAGAGACGGTGGGCGATGATAAAGGTGGTGCGCCCCTGCTTCAGCCGCTTGATGGCGTCCATGACCAGATGCTCGGAGCGGGTGTCCAGGGCTGCGGTGGGTTCGTCCAGAATCAGGATGGGCGCGTCGCGCAGGATGGCGCGGGCGATGGCGATACGCTGCCGCTGCCCGCCCGAAAGAGTGGCGCCCCGTTCGCCCACCACGGTGTCATAGCCTTGGGGTAAACGACGGATGAAATCATCGGCGTTGGCGACGCGCGCCGCGGCCACGATGGCCTCTTCGCTGGCCTCGGGCCGGCTGTAGGCGATGTTGGCCCGGATGCTTGTGGCAAAGAGCACCGGGTCCTGCGGGACGATGGCGAACTGCCGTCGCAGATCATCCAGACGGATGCTGCGCAGGTCCACGCCATCCAGCAAAATGCGGCCCTGGGTGGGATCATAAAAACGCATAAGGAGATTGGCAATGGTGGATTTCCCCGCGCCCGTGGTTCCCACCAGGGCCACCACCTGGCCCGGACGCACGTGCAGGGTGACATCTTTCAACACCACGCGTTCCCTCGCGCGCGGATAAGCAAACCAAACATGGTCGAAACGCACCTCGCCCGCGGCCCGATCGATAGCCCGAGCGTCAGGCGCGTCCACAATGCTCTGCTCCGCATCCAGCACTTTGCCCAACCTGTCACCGCTGGCCGAAGCCTTTTGCAGCGATGCCGCCAATTTGCTGAAACGGCGCAGGGGCCGATACATATCCTTGAGATACGACATGAAGATGATGAGCTCGCCCACGGTGAAATTGCCGATGAGCATCTGGGAGACGCCATACCAGACCACAGCCGCGGTGCTGGCCGCCTGCACGAAATCGATAACCGGGCTGAAGGACGCCTCCCACCGCACCGATTGCAGGCCCGAACGGATGCGACGCCGGCCATACTCCTCGAACAACAACCGCTGATGCGCCTCTCGGCCAAAGGCCTTCACCTCCCGAATCGCGCCCAGGGTTTCTAGCGTGAGATTCATCATCTCCCCCTCCTGCTGCCGGGCCTCTTTGGCCGTGTCGCGAATATTCTTTCGAAAGAGGATGTAGAGGAACAACAGCAGAGGCACATAGGAAAGCACGATGATGGAAAAACGCCAATTGATGAAGAGCATGATGCCGGCGAAGCCGATGAATTTGGCCGCGTTCACTGCGAAATCCCCCAGACTGCTGACCAGAGCGCCCATAATGCGTTTAGCGTCATCGGTCACCCGTTTGATGACGTCGCCCAGACGCTTGTCATCGAAATACTGCATGGGCAGGCGCTGCACATGATCGAAGACCTGGGAGCGTAGCAGAAAGGTGGATTTCTCCTGCACCAGACCGTTGATATATTCGATGATAAATGTGGTGAGGCCCTGCATCACCGTCAGCCCCAGCAGAATGACTCCAAAAGCCGCGGCCAGCCGTCGGGGATCAGGACCGATCCACTCCGCAAAAGCCAGAGCCGCGTCGCTCTTGTAAGGTTGGCCGCCGATGACATTGTCCACGATGAATTTCAGGGGCCAGGGAATGAGGATGTCCAGGCCCGCGGACACGAACACCAGCAGCAGGGAAATGGTGAGCAAACCGGTGAAAGGCTTGAGGTAGCGAAGATAGCGCGCGTCAATGCCCAGCAAAGGGATGTAACGCACACCGGTGCGTTTTTCCTTGCTTTTTTTCTTCTTGGCGGTCGTGGTTTGGGCGAGAGAAGTCATGACAACTCAGGCGACGGCGTGAGCCAACAGGGATTCGACTTTCTGCATAATGACCTCGTAGTGGTTCAGCCACACGGGTCGGGTGCTGACCACATTGAGAAGGCGTAGGAACGTGGCGGCTTCGTAGAAATGGTAGCGGGCCTGGAATGTATCATCGGGCCGGGCCGCCTGCTTGTAAGCGGCCAGAAAAGCCTCGATCTCCCGGCGAAAACGCTGCTCCCCTGTGCCGGGATCCAACCCCAGCATCTCCAGATGTGCGGTGAAGTTGGCTACGTCGACAGCGGGATCGCCCCAGGCGTAGAGATCGAGATCGATGATGGTGAGCCGATTCCCGTGGAAGAGGATCTGGCTGTAGTAGAAGTCGCGATGCACGGGCATGGGGTGCAACGGTTGAGGCGTATCCGCAGCCAGATAGCGCAATGCTTCAAACAGACGGGCGATATGCGCGGCATCCTGGGGGCGACGGGCCGCCAGCTCGGCCACATTCTTCTCCAGATTGCGCAGCTCATCTTCCATGCTCCACCATCGCATCTCATGCTGACGTTCATACGCGGGGGCGGTAGTGAGATGGAGCTTGGCAATGCCGCGGGCGGCCAGGTCCACATACGGCCCGATATCGGTCTCGCGCTCGGTCAGGCGGATAAGGGTGAGGCCCGGCTCGAAGGATTGCACCTGCATGCGAGTTCTGGGCTCATACCCCAGTGAACGGGGGATGTGGATATGATCCGATGCGTCGGGACCGAATCCATGACGGATGAGCGCCTCGTGCAAATGGTGAAGGCGCAGGCCGCGTTCATCCTTGAACACTTTGCCCAGCCAGCGCAATTTCAGGGTCTGTCCTGTTGTCTCATCCCGAGCGAGGATGTCATAGCGAAGGACGCAGCGCCGCCGGGGTTTATATTTCAGGGCCTTGATGCGTTCGATGCGCTCAAGTCGTAGCGCGCCTGTGCGGAAAGGAGGCAGGTTGGCCAGCAGGGGCGCGGCCAGGTCGGGTCGGGTGGCGCGATAGAGACGCTTGCGCAGCTTGCCATCCAAGATGGGCAGCTCAGGACGGGTTTTGGTGGGGGAGAGATCCATGACCATGGGAACGGGAGCGATGCGCTCCAGCACGGCCTCGGCATTGCGCGGCCAGGTGAAGCGGCTATGGGCCTCTTCTGCGGCCCGCCAGCCCAGATCGCGAGCCAGGGCCGAGTCCTCGGCCAGGATGCGGATGGCGT
>CAZDCN010000416.1:0-3178 GCA_964503945.1 uncultured Caldilineales bacterium | reverse complement strand
CCTGCCACCTGCAAACCTGCTTTTCCTTGCCTCTTTTTCCCTTTGCGCCTCTGCGGCTTTGCGTGAGGCCTATTTACGAAGCAGCATGACGCGGCGCGTTGAAGGCTGTTTTGTTCTTGCGAAAATCCCCTGCTTTGTTGTAGCATGACTTCCAATTGGCGTCTCCTGAACCATCATCATGCCTCAAGGAGTATCCCATGCTCACACTCATCGAAAAACTCATTTTCGCAGTCTTCGTTTTTGCTACCATCTACAATGGTTATTGGGCGTTTTACAATGTGTTTCGGGTGATCCAGCGGGGTCAGGGCGAACCGGACGACGACAATATCAAGCATCGCATGTGGCGCGCGTTCCTGGATTGGGTGACCTTACGACCCGTTTGGAAAACGCGCCCCATCTCCAGCCTCTTTCACGCTTTCGTGGCCTGGGCGTTCATGTTCTATTTCCTGGTGAATGTCGGCGATGTAATCCAGGGCTATTTCCCCATCAAATTCCTGGGGACGGGCGTCATCGGCAACACCTATCGTCTCATCGCGGATGTCATCAGCGTGCTGGGCCTCATCGGCATGACTTATTTCTTGATCCGCCGTTTTCTCGCCCACGATCCTCATCTCGATTTTCACGACAACATCAAGCTGCATGAGAAAGTGCTCAAGGGCGGGTTGAAAAAGGATTCCCTCATTGTGGGCTTTTTCATTCTCTTCCATGTGGGCTTCCGCTTCCTGGGCGAGAGTTTCACCATCGCCCACGAGGGTTGGGACCCCTACCAGCCTTTCGCCTCCGCGGTGAGTTCGTTGTGGGCGGGTCTGCCCGACTCGACGTTGGTCTTTTGGCAGCACGCCTCCTGGTGGATCGCGCTGGGGCTCATCCTGGCCTTTATCCCCTACTTCCCCAAGAGCAAGCACTTCCACCTGATTATGGCGGGCGTCAATTTCCTGGCGAAACCGGAGCGTCCCGCTCTGGGCGCGCTGGAGCCCATCGACTTCGAGGACGAAACCATCGAGCAGTTCGGCGCGGCCAAGCTCACCGATCTCACCTGGAAAGGCATCCTGGACCCCTACGCGTGCATCATGTGCAACCGCTGCCAGGATGTGTGCCCGGCCTACACCACGGGCAAGGAGCTCTCTCCCTCGGCGCTGGAGATCAACAAGCGCTACTACATCAACGATCACGTGGATTTGTTGGCCAGCGGCGGCGAGGAGGAGCTGAATCTGATGGATTACGCCATCAGCGAGTCCGCGGTGTGGGCCTGCACCACCTGCGGCGCCTGTGTGGAGATCTGCCCCGTGGGCAATGAGCCCATGTTCGACATCCTTCACATCCGTCGCAATCAGGTGCTCATGGAAAGTGATTTCCCCGGCGAGTTGCAGACCGCGTTCACGGGCATGGAGCGCACCGGCAACCCATGGAAGCTGAGCGCGTCCGACCGCATGAATTGGGCCAAGGGGCTGAACGTCCCCACCGTGGAGGAGAACCCCGATTTCGAATATCTGTGGTGGGTGGGCTGCGCGCCCTCCTACGACATGCGGGCGCAATCGACCGCCAAGGCCCTGGCCAGAATTCTGAACGAGGCGGGGGTGAATTTCGCGGTCCTGGGCGATCGCGAGAGCTGCACGGGCGATTCCGCCCGTCGGGCCGGGAACGAATATCTCTTCTTCGAACTGGCCACGCAAAATGTCGAGACCCTCAACGAGGTCAAGGCCAAAAAGATCATCACCACCTGCCCGCACTGTTTGCACACCCTGGGCTCAGAATATCCCGCTTTCGGAGGCCATTACGAAGTCATCCATCATTCCCAATTCATCGATGATTTGCTCAAGTCGGGCCAACTGCGTCCTCAGAAGACCCTGGATGAAACGGTCACGTTCCACGATCCCTGCTACCTGGGCCGCCACAACGGCGTCTACGACGAGCCCCGGGAGACCCTTTCCTTCGTGGTCAACGAAACTGTAGAGATGGAGCGCAGCCGCAGCAAGTCCTTCTGCTGCGGCGCAGGAGGCGCGCAGATGTGGAAGGAAGAGGAACATGGCGCGGCCGCGGTCAATCTCACCCGCTATGAAGAGGCCGCGGAGACGGGGGCTTCCTGCATCGCGGTGGGCTGCCCCTTCTGCCTGACCATGCTCACCGACGCGTCCAAGGAAGCGGGCGATGACGGCCTGCAGGTGAAAGATATCGCCGAACTGGTGGCCGAGACATTGTGATTTTTGACGGCTGGCAGGCTCTCTTTTGCGGGCCTGCCAGCTTCTGGACCATACCTTTCCATGAACAACCTCTCAACCATCATCGAATCCATCCGCCAGGATTTCGACGCCCGCAACGAGGCCCGGGACCTGACTCTGAAGCGGTCGCGCGATCTCATCCGTCATTGCTCCCACAGCATCCGCGCCTGTCATCGGCATGAATTCGACAAGGCCCGGGAGCTGTTGGCCCAGGTGGATGCCTTGGCCGCGCAGATGAGCGCGGACCTGGCGGACTACCCCGATCTCTATTACGCCGGTTACACCCGCGACGCGCTCAAAGAAGTGGTCGAGGCCCATCTGGTCTACGCGCTCATCCACCATGATCCTCTGCCAACACCTGAGGAGCTGAACGTTCCCAGCAGCGCCTATCTGGGCGGTCTGGCCGAGGCGGCCACCGAGATGCGCCGTTTCATCCTTGACCTCATTCGCCAGGACCGGCTAGACGAGGCCGAGGGGTATTTCGCCAAGATGGATGAGATCTACAGCGTCCTGGTCACCATCGATTTCCCCGACGCGATCACAGGGGGGCTGCGCCGCCAGACCGACATCGTGCGCGGGGTCACCGAGCGCACCCGCGGCGACCTGACCGTGGCCGTGCGCCAGCGTCGGCTGGAACGCGCGCTGCAGCGGGTTGAGGCCATGATGAGTGAAGACCATGCCTGATGATGACATCCTATCCGCCAGCGAAATCGGTCAGTGGACGTACTGCAGCCGGGCCTGGCATCTGGCCCGCGCGGGCGCGGACAATCGCAACGCGCAGGCCCTGGCGCGCGGGCAACGCGCGCATGACCGCCATGGCAAGGACGTGGGCCGCGCTCAAACCCTGCGCCGGTTGGCCATGATTCTCATCCTCCTGGCGCTGGCGCTCCTCATCGCGGCTCTGGTTCTGCACGTGGGGACCTTCTGAATTTACCGAGGGCGGCGGCATGACAATTCTG
>CAZDCN010000415.1:0-3181 GCA_964503945.1 uncultured Caldilineales bacterium | reverse complement strand
CCGAGCTGGCGGACGATGCGCCCGTCACCACCCACGACAGCTCCACCAACGGCCTCATCCATGCGTTCAAGGCCATGCGAGAGAGGGACATCAGCGGCAGTTCAAATGTGGATTAAGGGAGAGCCAAGAGCGCCACATCGTATGCCTTAAAGGCATTATCCACCGTTACAATAGTCATTTCTTCAGCCTGCGCTTGGGCGATGATCATTCGGTCAAAAGGATCTTTGTGATGTAAAGGCAATGCATCCAGGGTGAAGACATGATGAGCGAATACCGGTAGCAACTCCAGTTCATTGATCCGCTGTTGCATCGAGACAAGGTGTTTTAATGGCCTCCTCATCGCCAATTTCCCCAATTGCGTTTTAATTTGCATCTCCCACAAACTGACAACGCTCAACACAAGCGTATTCTCTTCATCCAGCAATGCGTTCAAAAAAGGCCCAGGCAACTGTTCTGGTTCATCAGCCCACCAGATAAAGATATGCGTGTCCAACAACAGCCGCATCTATTCCCCCAACCAAAATGATTCGGGCAAAGGCTCATCGAAATCGTCACTGGTTTTGATCTCGCCTCGGTTCAAGCCGGGAATGCGCTTTGGCCGCGCGTCCACGGGCAGAATTCGAGCCAGAGGCTTGTCATCGTCCACCAGGACGACTTCCACGCCCTCCTGGACAAGTTCTAGCCATCGAGCGAATTCTTTTTCTGCAAACTTGACATCCACAGTTTCGATCGTCATCATGGTTGTTTGAATGCTAAGTATAGCATTTCTGGCATGGAATAACAAGCGCTATGACCAAGCCCCCTCCTCCATCCCGCATCCCGGCTTCGCTGCGCGTGCTGGCGCAGGCGGCTCGGGATTGGTACGATGACTGGTTCAACCAGTTTATTCTGAATTTTCTGGCGGCGCTCTCGTGGATGACCATCATCTTAGGCCCGCCCATGCTGTTTGGGTATTATGCGCTCGCCCATGAGCTGATTCACGGCAGCGCCAGCGGGCCCGGCGATCTGTTGCGCGCCGCCCGGAAGCACTTCTGGGCGAGCTGGCAGTGGGCGTTGATTAACCTGGCCGTCGCGGTCATCGTCCTGGTCAACATCCGGTTCTACTGGCAATGGGGGCGATCCTGGTCCATTATCCTGGCCTCGCTCTTCTTCTTTCTGGGCCTTTTCTGGGCCATGATACAAATCTACGTCATTCCCTACGTCATGGCGCAGAAGAGGAAATCGCTGAAGCTGGCGTTCAAGAATGCGACGCTCACCTTTTTGGCCGCGCCCGGCTACACCATTCTCCTCTTTCTGGTCTCAGGCCTCCTGCTCCTCACCAGCGTCTTCTTCATCCTGCCGCTGATTCTGGCGGGCCCGGGCCTGGTTGTCATCATCGGCGCCAGGGCGGTGCAGGACCGATTGCGGGCCTTTCACATCATCCAGTGAACGCCGCGGATCTCTGAGAAATGACCCAACAGCAGAAGGCTCTGCGCCGGCGTTTGCTCCTGGCTCTGGCGTTTTTAGCCAGCCTGGCGGCCGCGCTGGCGGGCATCTTGTGGCTGCGAAAAAAGCATCTCGCCCCCGCGGAAGCGCCGCCCGAACGGCTTGTGTTCGATGTTGAGGGTTTGAGCCAGGCGGAAGCGGAAGCTCGATATCGGGAGGGGCAGAGCAACGCCATCCATCTCCATCCCGTCCAGACCCGGGCGGAGATGATTCGGAAAAACGCGTTCACCGTGTTCAACACGGGCCTGGTCGCCATCATCGGCGTGCAGCTCCTCCTGGGGAAATTCCTGGATGCGCTGGCGTCCTTCGGGGTGTTGCTGTTCACCATCGGGGTGAATGTGTTTCAGGAGGAGTTCGCCCGCATCCGCATGCGCAAAGTTCAGGAGGCGGCGCAGCCTCGGGCCGTGGTGATTCGCGAGGGCAAAGTACGCAGCATCGAACCCGATAGCGTGGTGGTGGGGGATTTGGTGGAGTTCAAGGCGGGCGATCAGGTCATGGTCGATGGGAGGATGTTGCAGGGGACGAAGGTGGTGGTGGATGAGACGTTGGTGTTCGGCAAGGGCAGGAAATCCGCGAAAAAGCCGGGAGACGAGATTTTAGCAGGGAGCTTGTGTCTGAGCGGGCGGGGGCTTATCGAGGCGACCCGCATCGGGGAGGAACGATTCATCGCGCGGCGCTTGCAGCAACTTCCGCCGGCCGAAGAAAGCATGACGCCCATCGAGCGGCTCATCGATAGGGTGTTGAAAGGGCTCCTGGCGTTCGTGCTCGCCATCGCCGCCTTTCTCCTGACGAAATACTTCCTGCTCGACCTCCCGCTGCCTCAAGAATCCGTGGACCTGTTCATCGATGCCATCGGCGTCATCTTTAGCATCGCGCCCGCGGGCCTGTTCTTCATGATCTCCCTGACGTACGCGGTGTCCACGGTGGACCTGGCAAAGTTGCATGTCTTGATCCATCGCGCCCGCGCCATCGAAACCCTGGCCCAGATCGACATCCTGTTCCTGAATAAATCAGGGTTTATTGTGGGCCGTTGGCTGGAGATGACGCCATTGAAGCCGAAGGCTCAGGAAGACAAGAAACTGCCATCGGAGCTGGAATTGCGAAGGATGTTGGGGACGTACGCCCGCAGCATCTCGGATCAAAATCAGTTCACCCGCACCATGCAGACCACGTTCGAGGGTTTGCAGCTGCCCCCCGTGGAGGAGATGCCCTTCTTCGCTCATTATGGCTGGAGCGGCATCCGGCTGGAAAGCGACGAGATGCGCGGGGTGTTGGCGCTGGTTGAGCCTCACCTGGTGGATGCAGAAAGCGGGGAGGCGTCGGGCCTGGGGAAGGAGCCTGAAGCCGCCCATGTTTTCCGTCGGGCTACGGGCAGGCTGGGGAAGCTGTTCCGTCGCCCCGGACCTGGAAAAACGCCCGAAGCGGGGCAGCCTTCCACGCCATCGTCCGCCTCGTCCTCCTCCCCCACGCCGCTGCAAACGCCGTCCGCCCCGACCGCGGTCGTTCCCGCGGGTGAGAAGATTCAGAAATCGGGCGTTTTGGGGCGAATGCGCCGGGGCGTGGCAGGCGTGATCCGCCGTCAGCCAAAGGGGGAATCAAAACCGCCGGGCCCGGAGAAGGCCGATCAGGCCAGCGCCGCCCTGGTCTTCGCCTGGAGCCCCGAACCGCAACCGCTTCACGACGAGGCCGGGAACCC
>CAZDCN010000414.1:0-3182 GCA_964503945.1 uncultured Caldilineales bacterium | reverse complement strand
CTGTACGCAAAGGCTTTGCTGAGTGAGGGTCACATTTTGCTTTCTCACGCGAGGTTACTATGGACACGGCAGTTGCATTGCGTTTGGAAAATGTGCGGAAATCCTTTGGGCCTGTGCAGGCCCTGAAAGGCGTGGATTTCGAGTTGCGAGAGCGGGAGATTCATGGCCTGTTGGGAGAAAATGGGGCTGGCAAGACCACCTTGATGAACGTGCTTTATGGGCTATACCGGCCTGATTCGGGCCGAATTTTCATTCGGGGGCGAGAGGTGACCATCCATTCCCCCCGAGACGCCATCGCGCATGGCATCGGCATGGTGCATCAACATTTTCTGCAGGTGGAGGTTTTCACCGTCCTCGAAAACATTGTGTTGGGGGCCAAACTGAGCAATCGTCCGGTGGTGGCGATGGGGGAGGCGCGGGAGCGCGTTCAGGAGCTCTCTCAGCGGTTCGGATTGGATTTGGATCCCAACGCCCGCATTTCCGAACTCTCCATGGGGGCGCGGCAACGGGTCGAAATCCTCAAGGCCCTCTACCGGGGCGCGGACATCCTGATTTTGGATGAGCCCACCACCAATCTCACGCCCCAGGAAGTGGACTCGCTGTTCGAGTCTTTGAAGAAGATGGTGGCCGAAGGCATGAGCGTGGTGTTCATCACCCACAAGTTACGGGAGGTGATGGCCGTCTGCGACACCGTTTCGGTCTTGCGCCGGGGCAAACGGGCGCTGACCCAACCCCGCAGCGAACTTTCGGAGGACGCCATCATCAAGAGCATGGTGGGGTCGGATGAGTTGGCGACCCGAAGTCTGCTCTTTGCCAGCGCAGAGACGGACATGCTGGGGCGCGCGTTGGGAGAGAGCCCTGTTTTGCAGCTGGAGCAGGTTTCGGCGATGGATGAACACGGACAGCCGATTTTGCAGGATGTCGGGTTGACCATTCGAGAAGGAGAGATTTTGGGACTGGCTGGGGTGGCGGGCAATGGGCAACAGGCTTTAGCGGAAGCGATCCTGGGCGTGATTCCCATCCGGGGCGGAAGGATTTTGCTGGATGGAGAGCCCTTGCACGGTCTGGAAACGCGGGCGATTTTGGAGCGCGGCGTGGCTTATGTGCCCGAAGACCGCCTGCATGACGGCTTTCTTCCCACCGCCACCATCGCCCAAAACCTGATTCTGGGCTCCCAGCACCGCCCCCCTTACAGCCAGAACGGTTTTTTGCAATGGCCTGTGATTTATGACACGGCCCGACGGTTGATTCGCGACTATAACATTCAGACGCAAGGACCGCGAGACATCGCGGCCCGGCTCTCCGGCGGCAACATCCAACGCATGATGCTGGCCCGGGCGTTCTCCCATACCCCCCTGCGCCTGCTCATCCTGCACAATCCCACCAGCGGATTGGACATTTCCTCGGTGGAGGGGGTGTATGAACGGCTGTTGGCCTTCAAGCGTGAGAAGAGGGCCATCTTGTTGATTTCTGACGATCTCGATGAGCTCATGCTCATGAGCGATCGCATTGCCACCATCTATCGCGGCCAAATCGTGGGCGAATTGGCCCGGGATGAGTTCGATAAGTACGCGTTGGGTCGTTTGATGAGCGGAGTGGATTATCATGGTTGAACACACAACAATGCCCGAGAAACCATCCTCCACAGGGATGACGCTTTTGAAATCCCTGCTTCCCTACATCATTGCGGTGGCGGCCGCGTTTGCCGCGGTGGGCGTCTTGCTGGCGCTCATGGGCTTCAATGTGTTTCAGGCCTATGCCACCATCCTGTTCACCTCCTTTCGCACACCCAATGGCATTGTCCAAACCCTGAACAAATTCGTGCCCCTGGCGCTGGTCACCTACTCCTTCACCATTCCCCTGGCTGCGGGCAAATTCAACATCGGCGGCGAAGGCCAGCTCATCGCCGGGGCCATCGGGGCCGCCGCGGTGGGCATCCTCTTCTCCTCTCTGCCTTGGATTCTGCTCCTGCCGCTGGCGCTGGCTGCCGGGCTGGTTTTCGGGGCCCTGTGGATGCTCCTCCCCGCGTGGTTGCTATACCGTTTCAATATCAACGAAATCCTGACGACGGTGCTGATGAATTTCGTGGCCTTTGAGACCATCGATTACGTGGCCACCAAAGTCTGGCCCGATCTGGCTGCGGGCCATCCGACCACGGTGCCCATCGGGCCCGGCGGGCGTCTGCCCATGCTGGTCGCCAATCCCCCTCTGCATTCCGGCTTGCTCATCGCCATCGTCGTCTCCATTCTGGTGACCATCTACATCGGGCGCACATCAGCCGGGTATGATCTCATCGCCACGGGCGCAAACCCGCGCGCGTCCAGAGTGTTCGGCATCAAGGTGGGGCGCATGTTCTTCCTTTCCATGATGTTGGGCGGCGCGGTGGCAGGTCTGGCGGGAGCCATTGAGGTGACGGGCGTGCATGGCCGTCTCATCGAGGGCCTGCAATCGAATTTCCTGCTGTTGGGCATCGTTATCGGGCTCATCGCCAAGGGGAATAACGGCGCGGCGCCGTTTGTCGCCTTTTTCATCGCGGTTCTGGAGGTGGGAGCCAGCGCCATGCAACGCACATTGCAGATTCCGGGCGAGATGGTGCTCATTGTGGAGGCTCTGATTCTGATTTTCGTGTTACTCTCCGACGTTGTGCAGAGAAGACGAGGTTAACGCCATGAA
The DNA here is from genome assembly GCA_964503945.1 of uncultured Caldilineales bacterium. Lineage (GTDB taxonomy): Bacteria > Chloroflexota > Anaerolineae > J102 > J102 > M2005. The sequence continues at coordinate 509 of CAZDCN010000414.1, read as the reverse complement.
CGAATCCCATTTGATCGATTTCATCGGCCTGGTCATGATGGCCTCGGCGCCTTACATCCTGGCCGCCCAGGGCACGGTGTTGCCGGGGCGCACAGGGTTGTTCTTTGTCTCTCAGGAAGCCATCATGATGGTGGGCGCGTCGGTTGGTTTTCTGGTCAGCTATCATTTCGGCAGCCTTTTTCTGGGCATGTTGGCGGCCATGATCATCGGAGGCGTGTTTGGCCTTGCCCTGGCCTATTTCACGGCCACGCTGAAGATGGATCAGTTCGTCGTCGGCCTCGCCCTGTTCTTCCTGGGCATGGGCATGGCCAGCCTCTTCTACAAACTCTTCGTAGGCGTGACGCTGACGCCGCCCATTATCCCCACGCTGCAGCCTGTCCCCATTCCCGCGCTCAGTCAGATCCCCTTCATTGGCCCCATTTTCTTCAATCAAAACATCCTGGTTTATTTTAGCATCCTTCTCTCCCTGGTTCTTTACTACTTTCTCTATTGGACCAGTTGGGGCATGA
>CAZDCN010000413.1:0-3188 GCA_964503945.1 uncultured Caldilineales bacterium | reverse complement strand
TCATCTGGCGGGCGCCCATCGCGGAATGGCGGGAGATGCTGCCCTGGATCCGGGGTTGGGGCGCGGATGTGGAGGTGCTGGAGCCCATCGAGCTACGGGAGACGCTGATGGGCGAGGCCCGGGCGTTGGCCCGGCAATACGGCTGGTATGTAACTCGCGCCCCCGCTTCTTCCGAGTCGGTTCTGGATGACTTTTTTGGATGAATCTATGTCTCTGCTTCCCTTTGCCCGGAAAGATGTCCCCACGCCAACAAATGCTGATCGCCATGGGCGTTTCTCACCGCGTGGATAGCGTCGGCCACATCGTCGGTCACCTCTTCGGCGGAAACATCGGGCAGCTTCTCTCGAATGCGTTGCAACACCTGGAACCGGGCCTCCCGTTCTGCGATGATCTGCTCATACATCTCGATAGGGATCATGGCCGCCATGAGCTTGCCCGAGCGCTCCAGGATGATGGTTTCCTTGCCGAAGTGAACGCGCCCCAGTATCGTCGCGAAGTTGTTTCGGGCCTCTCGGGCCCCGATTCGGGTCGTCATTTAGACCTCCTGAAGGTGCGATTTCCTCGTTCATGATAATGCCTTGTGAACACAATGTCAATTGTGTACACCATGGAGCCTTGACATGAAGCTTTACCCTTACCAACAACGCGTTAAAGCTTTGATTCAATCAGGACGATCGGTCATCTTGCAAGCGCCCACGGGCGCGGGCAAGACCCGAGCCGCTCTTGCACCGTTCATCGAGGCGTTTTTCGAGTTTCCACCCGAACGCTTCCCCAAACAGGCTATCTACAGCGTGCCCATGCGCGTCCTGGCCACGCAGTTCACCCAGGAATACAGCGATCTAGCTGCCCGACACCAGAGACTCTTCCCAGAGCGCAGGCCGATCCAGGTAAAAATCCAGACGGGGGAGCAGCCCGACGACCGGAAGTTCCTGGGCGATCTCATCTTCGCCACTATCGATCAGACGTTGAGCAGCGCCCTGGGCGCGCCCTACAGCCTGTCTTCGGGGCGGAGCAACCTCAATGCCGGTGCGTTCTATGCATCGTATCTGATTTTCGACGAATTCCATCTCTTCCCAGTGGACGCCCGGAGCGCAAGCGGGGCGCTGACCACCACCCTGCAACTGCTTTCCCGCCTCAAGGGGCTGATTCCTTTCATTTTGATGACCGCCACCTTCTCCAGCGGTATGTTACAGGAGCTGGCGCGGCTGCTGAACGCCGAAGTGGTGACGGTGCCGCCAGAAGAATACGAGATGATCGCCAGCCTGGGCGGCAAACCACCCCGCCAGCGGATTTATCATGTGCACGATGCGCCCATCTCCGCCCAGGCCGTGCTGGCCGCCCACCAAACCCGCTCCATCGCCATCTGCAACCAGGTGGCCCGGGCCCAGCAGCTCTTCGCGGAACTGCGGGAGATGACCCAAGACAGCGAAACCGAGGTTATGCTGTTGCACAGCCGGTTCACCCAGGATGATCGAAAGAAGAAAGAAGCGAGAATTCGGCGTGAATTCGGCAAGGAAGTCGCAGAGCGGCAATCGCCCAGCCTGATTCTGGTGGCCACCCAGGTGGTGGAAGTGGGCCTTGACATTACCAGCGAAAACTTGCACACTGAGATTGCTCCCGCCAACGCGGTGTTGCAACGCGCGGGCCGCTGCGCCCGCTACCCAGGCGAACAGGGCCATGTGCACATCTATCCCGTCCCTCAGCGGGAGAGGCGAGGGGAGACGCGCCCCGATTTCATGCCTTACCCGCGCGAGTTGGGCGAAAAAGCTTGGGAGAGCTTCTCCGCCCGGGACGGCATGATCATCGACTTCCAGGAGGAGCAGCGCATCATCGACGAGGTGCATCTGGAGAGCGATCGTCGTCTGTTGGCGGCCATGGAACGTCAGGCGCCCATGTTGTGGGATGCCATCTACGACGCACTGGAGGGCGATCTGGGCAAACGTCAGGAGCTCATCCGCAAGGTGGATAGCATCACCGTGCTGGCGGCGGAGGACCCCGCGGCATTGGGCAACCCCTTCAAAGCCCAGGGGTTCAGCCTGTGGCGAGGAACAGTCAAGGGCATGTTTCAGGACATCGTCCAAAGCATGGAAGAAGAAAGCGATCCGCTGGACGATGCAGACGCCCTTTGGGGGATGCAAAAGCTCAGCGCGGTGGAGCCCAATCCCGACGATCCCACCCAGCCCATCCTCCTGAATTGGGAACGCATCGACTACGCCCACCAATTGGACGCGGCCAGCATCGTGGTCATCCAAAGCCGCTATTGCGCCTATGATGAGGCGATGGGATTCCGCCTCCGCAGGCCGGGTGAGCAGGCGTGGGGGTCGCAGCCTGGCGACTTTCACATCCCCAACAGCCAGGGCGGATATGCCTACGACCTGGAATCCTATCCAGAACACATCCGCGACATGGTGCGCATCTACCGCCAACGCTTCCGAGAGCGCATCGCTTACGTGGATCGCCGTTTGGAGGCGGTCAGCGCCCGAAAGCTCCAGGAGCCCATTGCCCAAGGAAGCCTGGATCGAGCCATTCGCGCGGCCATTGCCCTGCACGACGTGGCCAAAATGGACACACGGTGGCAAAAGTGGGTGCGGCTTTATCAAGAAGGCATCGGCGAACCCATCCCGACCGAGGATTACATGGCCGTGCACACGCATTGGGATCCTGATGATCCCCGATGCGTGGCGGCCCGAAACATGGCCGATAAACAGGTGAAACGCCCGCCCCACGCGGGCGAAAGCGCGGTGGCGTCAGCCCGCATTCTCGGGAGCATTTTGGCGGGTCACGAAGCCCTGGGCCGGGCTGCATTCACCGCCATCGTGCGCCACCACAGCGCCAGCGCCCACAGCTATCAGCCCTATCATCTGCATCCCGCCGCGGCGCAAGCCGTGACCCAAGCCCTTCGCGAGGCGGACTTCCCCAAACACTCCCCCGATCTGTTCATCACCCCGCCCGACATCGCCATCGAAAACTATCTCAGCGAGCGCACCTTCTGGCATCAGCTCCTCTACCTGCTCGTCGTTCGCTATCTCCGCCTGGCCGATAACCTCTCTCAAGCGGAAAAACGCGAAAACGTCTGACTTCGTTGCAAAACCTGCAACCATGCCCGCTGATCATGATAATCAAAGCCCACTGATCGATTTCTAAGGAGAAGGCTATGTACCAACGCTATTACGTCGTCCCCAAAGCCA
>CAZDCN010000412.1:0-3189 GCA_964503945.1 uncultured Caldilineales bacterium | reverse complement strand
CTGCGCAAAGACGGTCCTATCCACGAACAGGTCATCGACATCCTTCTGGATGAGACTAACCGGCCCTTGCTCAGCAACCGTCTGGCGCAACAGGCCCGCTGGCTGCGACTGGCCCGGGAAGGCAGAACCGCGTCGCTGGTTCTGGCCGTGCGCCAGGCGGTGGACGGGGGCGACCGCGGGCATCCCTTCATCCGCGAATTGGCTTGGCGCAGCCTCATCTCCGCCGCGGCCGACCGGGCCGTGCGTCGCACCCTGCGCATGCTTGCTCCTGAATGAACGCATTCCGCCCCTATCGACGCCGTCCGCCCCGGCCATGAACGGGCGACAGCGCGTCTTCTCAACCCCACATCATGACAACCCTGACCAGCCATCTCTATCCCACCATCCTCGCCGGCGGCGTCGGCAGCCGCCTGTGGCCCCGCAGCCGCAAAAGCTCGCCCAAACAATTTCTCGATCTCATGGGCAACGGTCGCAGCATGCTGCAAGAGGCCTTCGACCGCATGACGCCCCTGGTCCCGCCCGATCACATCTACGTGATCACCAATCGCGAGTATGTGGACGGGGTGCGGGCCCAGCTGCCCGACGTCCCCGCGGAAAATATCGTGGGCGAGCCCGCGGCCCGCGGCTCGGCCGCAGCCATCGGCCTGGGAGCCATCCACCTGCTCAACCGGGACCCGGACGCGGTCATGACCGTGCTCACCGCAGACCATCTCATCGGCAAGCCCGACGCGCTGCGGGATGTTTTGGTGGCCGGCGCGGAACTGGCCCAGACCGGCGAACTCATCACCCTGGGCATCCGCCCCACTTACCCGGAGACAGGCTACGGCTACATCGAGATGGGCGAGGCGCTGGGGCGATTCAACGGCATGGAAGCCCGGCGGGTGCGCCGCTTCCGCGAGAAGCCCGATCTGGAAACGGCCCGCGCCTTTTTGCAGGCGGGCCATTTCGTGTGGAACAGCGGCATGTTCATCTGGCGGGCCGATGTGATCATGGACCAGTTCCGGCGGTTCATGCCCGATCTGCACGCGGCCCTCACGGCCTTGCAGCCCGCGCTGGGCGGCCCCGACGCCGACGCCGCGTTCGACGCCCACTGGATGCCCCTCCAGGGCAACGTCACCATCGACTACGGCGTCATGGAGAAAGCGGAACGGGTGGCCGTATTCCCCGTGGACCTGGACTGGCATGACATCGGGTCGTGGGCGGCGTTGCTGGAGGTGCTGCCCAAGGATGATGACGGCAACGTGATCCAGGCCCGGCATCTCCATCACGAGAGCAGCAACGTCCTCGTCTTCAGCCGGGATCGCCTCATCGCCACCATCGGCCTGCAGGATATGATCGTGGTGGACGCCGGGGATGTGGTCCTGGTCATGCCCGCAGATCGGGCCCAGGATGTGAAGAAACTCATCGCCGCCCTGAAAGAAAATGGCCTGGAGGCCTATCTGGATTGACCATGAAACAGAAATCCAACGCGACCCTCCTTCTCGCCCTGACCGCCATGGGGCTGTTCCTGTTCATGTGTTTCCTCAGCATGGTGGGGCTGGCCGCGTGGCTGCTGGTATCGAATCCCTTCCAGCCCGCGGAAATGGCCCAGGAACCCCCTGCTCCCCCCATCGTCACCGCCACGCCCATCCCGCTCATTGTCACCGCCACGCCGACGCCCTACGCCCAGGCCACGGTCGCTCCCTCCGCCGATCTGCTGGCCCAGGATGTGGAAACCGCCATCTACACCCGCGTTTATCAGCAAGTCAGCCCCAGCGTCGTGGCCGTCCATGTGTTGGATGAGGACATGCTGGGGGATGCGGGCGAGGAGCACGCGTTCAAGCCCTACTTTTTCAGCACGGGCGAAGGTTCGGGCTTCGTCATCAGTGAAGAGGGCTATCTCATCACCAATCACCACGTCATCGAAGGCGCAGAAAGCATCGTGGTCGAATTTTATGACGGCGTGCAGGCGCCCGCTCAGGTGGCGGGCTCCGACCCCGACACCGATCTCGCCGTCCTCCAGGTGGACCCCCAGGGGCTGAACCTGAAGCCCGTCACCTTTGGCAGCATCGATGATCTGCGGGTGGGCGACCGCCTGCTGGTCATCGGCAACCCCTTCGGCAATGTGAACACCCTGACCACGGGCATCGTCTCCGCGCTGGGGCGACGGCTCAACATCCCCGACACCTCCTACTCCCTGCCCGAGGTCATCCAGACCGACGCAGCCATCAATCCGGGCAATAGCGGCGGGCCTTTGCTCAATGCCCGCGGCGAGGTTGTGGGCGTGGCTTTCATGATCCAATCGAAGAATCGCAACAATTCGGGCATCGGTTTCGGCATTCCCGCCTACCTGGCTCAGCGGGTCAGCCAGGCCATCATCGAAAAGGGCGCGTTCGAGTATCCCTTCGTGGGCATTCGCGGGGTCACCCTCTCGCCCTTTGCGGCCCGGGCCCTGGGTCTGGATGTGGAACGGGGCATTCTCATCGAAGAAGTGCTGCCGGGTGCGCCCGCAGAGAAGGCGGGCCTGCGCGGGGGCGATGCTTCCCGCCAGATCGAGGGCGTCACCTTTGTCACGGGCGGGGATATCATCGTCGCCATCGATGGGAGGCCCGTGCATGTGTTCGACGACCTGCTGGCCTATCTCGGGCGCTACACATCCCCGGGCGACGTCATCACTCTCACCATCGTGCGGGATGGCGACACCCTGGACATCCCTCTCACCCTGGGCGTAAGGCCCTGACGCGAGGTCATGGAGCGCTATCGGTTCTGCCCCCTCTGCAGCCACGCATTGGAGGAGCGTCATCTTTTTGGCGCAGATCGGGCCTGGTGCCCGGCCTGCGGCTTCATCCATTTTCGCGATCCCAAACTGGCCGTGGGCGCGCTCATCGTGGAGGATGGCCGGGTGTTGCTGGTGCGGCGGGGCGTCGTTCCCCGCCGGGGCTATTGGGCCATGCCCTCGGGTTTCGTGGAATATGATGAGCACCCCCGCGAGGCTCTGGCCCGGGAGATTCGCGAGGAAACGGGCCTGGAGGCCGAGGTCGGACGGGTGGTGGAGGTCTATCCCATGGCCGATCCCAACAAAAAGGGCGTATTTTTGCTGTTCGAAACCCGCATCACCGGCGGCGAACTCACGCCGGGCGACGACGTCTCCGAGGCCCGCTGGTTTCCCCTCGAAGATATCCCCTGGGAGGAGATGGCATTTCCCCAATT
>CAZDCN010000411.1:0-3202 GCA_964503945.1 uncultured Caldilineales bacterium | reverse complement strand
CGTTTTCATCCACCACGACGATCTGCAATCCGCTATCTTCGATGATGTATCGCAATCGCTCTTCGGGATAACTCGGGTCCAGGGGAAGATAGGCCGCGCCGGCCTTGAGGATGCCGAGGAGGGCGATGATGGCTTCGGGGCTGCGAGGGAGATGGACGCCCACGATGTGGCCCGGCCCGACGCCGCGGGCGGTGAGCGCGTGGGCGAGCTGGTTGGATCGGGCGTCCAGTTCGCCGTAGGTGAGGGTTGGCGCGGCGTTCAGGGGCGCGGCCACGGCGATGGCGTCGGGCGCGGCCCGGGCCCGGGCTTCGATCCACGCGACGACGGATGCGCCAGGCGCCTCCAGAACGGGCTTGGAGCCCGTTTTCGGGTGCGTCGCCCAGGCCAGGACCTGCGCCAGCTCGCCGGGCGCGTACAGGGGCAGGCGGGAGATGGCCGCGTCGGGCCGGGCGGCCAGGGACTGGAGCAAGGCCCGGTAGTGGGCGATGAACCGCTCCGCGGTCTCCCGGCGGAAGAGGTCAGTGGCGTAGCCCAGGACGCCCACCAGCTCCTCTCCCTGCTCGGCCAGAGACAGGGTGAGGTCGAACTTCACCGTGCCGGGCTCGATGTCCAGATAGCGCCAGTCCAGGCCGGACAGCTCGGGCAATTGGTTGAACGCATTTTGGAAGACGAACAGGGTCTGAACCAGGGGGTTGCGGGAGAGGTCGCGCGGGGGCTGGAGGGCTTCCACCACCGCGTCGAAGGGGGCTTCCTGGTGGGCGAAGGCGGCCAGGGCCGCTTCGCGGGTGCGGGCCAGGAACTCGGCAAAGGTGGGATCGCGGGTGAAATCGGCCCGCAGGACCAGGGTGTTGACGAAGAAGCCAATGAGCGGCTCCAGTTGGGGATGCTCGCGATTGGCCGCGGCCACGCCCACAGCCAGGTCATCCTGATGGGAGTAGCGATGGAGCAGGGCCTGGAACGCGGCCAGGGTGACCATGAACAGGGTGGCGTCATGCTCCTGGGCCAGATGACGCAGCCGGGCGGTGAGATCGGCGTCCAGGGTGAAGGTGATGTGTTCGCCCCGGTGCGAGGGCACGGGCGGGCGGGGATGATCGGTGGGGAGGTCCAGCGCGGGCGGCAGGTCTTGCAGGGTTTCTCGCCAGTAGGCCAGATGCGTTTCCAGCGCGCCCCCCTGCATCCTCTCCTGCTGCCAGATGGCAAAATCCCCGTACTGGATGCTCAACTCGGGCAACTGGGGCGTCTCCCCCGTCAGCTCCGCCCGATAGCATTCGGCTAACTCCCGCAACATGACGCCCAGCGACCAGCCGTCCGCGATGATGTGATGGAGGGAGAGGGCCAGCACGTGGCGTTGAGGCTGGATGCGGTAGCATTGCGCCCGCAGCAAGGGCGGCTGAGAGAGGCGGAAGGGCTGGCGGGCCAGGATTTCGGCAAAGGCGCGGGCTTCCTCCAGGCTTTCCGCTTCGTAGAGGGGGATGTCGATGTGCAGATGGGGGAGGACGCGGGCGACGGGCGCATGGTCTTCCAGGGGGAAGATGGTGCGCAACGCGTCGTGGCGGGCGACGATGCGGTTGAGCGCGGCCTCCAGCGCGGGCAGGTTCAGGGGGCCGCGCAGCTCCAGGGCGATGGCGATGTTGTAGAAACTGCTGTCCGGCTCCAGATGTTGGAGGAACCAGAGGCGCTGTTGGGCGTAGGAGAGCGGGGATGGATTTGATGATTGATGATGAATAATTAAAGATTGGGTTGAGAGCGCAGCAGCAGTGGCTGGCTCTTGAATCATCCATCTTTGGTCTTGAATCTTCTCCGCCAGGGCCGCAGGGGTGGGGGCTTCGAACAGGGTGCGCAGCGCGATGGGTTGTCCCAGGGTCTGGCTGAGGCGGGAGACGGTCTGGGCTGCGAGGAGGGAGTGGCCGCCCAGGGCGAAGAAATCCTCATCCCGACCGATGGGGCTGCGCCCGAGCAGGTCCGCCCAGATGTCGGCGATGGTTTGTTCCAGGGGCGTTTGGGGCGGCGAGAAAGCCGCGGCGTCGGGCTCCCTCTGCGCTTCGGGCAGGGGCAGGGCCCGTTCATCCACCTTGCCGTGGGGCGTGAGGGGGAACGCGTCCAGGAAGAGGGTGGCCGCGGGGAGCATGTAATCGGGCAGGCGGCGGGCCAGATGCTGGCGCAATTCCTGCGGCTGAACGGAGCCGAGTGGGATGATGTAGGCGGCCAGGATGGGATCGCTGCGCCCGGGCAGGGTCACCGCCCGCACCAACGCATCCTCCACCGCGGGATGCTCCCGCAGCGCGTGTTCGATCTCGCCGGGCTCGATGCGGAAGCCCCGCAGCTTGAGCTGGCGGTCGGCGCGGCCGATGAACTCGATGACGCCATCGCGTCGGCGGCGCACAAGGTCGCCGGTGATATATACGCGTTGGCCGACAACGAGGGTAGGAATGGGACGCGGATGTTGCGGATTTTCGCTGATTTCTTTTGATTTTTCTTTTTCTAATCTGCGTAAATCTGTTTTTTCGGCGTCATCTGCGGTCAAATCAATGAAAGGATCGGGGAGGAAGCGCTCGGCGGTGAGGGCAGGGCGGCGCAGGTAGCCCCGGGCCAGGCCCGGGCCGCCGATGAGCAACATGCCCGCGACGCCCGGCGGCACGGGCTGCATGGCTTCATCCACCACATGACAGGCGGTGTGGGCGATGGGCAGGCCGATGGGCACGGTCGTTGCGGCCGAAGGCACAGCCTTCACCTCATGCCAGGTGGCGAAGGTGGTGGTTTCGGTGGGACCGTAGACGTGGAGCAGGCGTTGGGGCGGCCCGGCCTGCAACACGGCCCGCACCCAGTGGGGCGTCACCGCCTGCCCGCCGAAGAGAAGGACGTCCAGCGGGCGGAAAGCGTCGGGGCGGCGGGCCGCGATGTGGTTGAAGAGGGCGGTGGTGAGGAAGAGGGCGTGGATGCGCTTTTCGGCCAGGAAATCGGCCAGCGCGTCGGGGTCCAGCAAGGCGTCGCGGGGGATGAAGACGACGGTTCCCCGATTGAGCAGGGGCGCCCACACCTCGAAGGTGGTGGCGTCGAACGCGGGGTTGGCGGCCTGGCCCACGCGCTGGCCCGGTTGCACTTGCAGATAGTCGGTGTTTTTCACCAGCCGGGCCACGGCTTCGTGAGGGATAACGACGCCTTTCGGTCGGCCGGTGGTGCCGGAGGTGTAGATGATGTAGGC
>CAZDCN010000410.1:0-3203 GCA_964503945.1 uncultured Caldilineales bacterium | reverse complement strand
CGGCCCACGAGCGCATCCTCTACGAGAAGATCATGCAGGCCGACCGGCAGCCTGTTCCCAAACAGCAACTGCTGCAACCCATCCCCATTGAATTGGGCGCGCCCCTGGCCGGGCTCATCGCCGAACATCTGCCCGCGCTGCAAAAGAGCGGGTTCGAGATCGAGCCCTTCGGCGAGGGCAGCTATCTGCTGCGGGCCGTGCCCGCGTTCATGGGCCATCAAGACCCGCAAACGCTGTTGGAGGAGGTGGCCCAGGGCCTGGCGGAGAAGCAAGACCTGGTGGGGAAGGCCCGGGAGGACGCCCTGGTGACCATGATCTGCAAACGGCTGGCCATCAAGGCGGGGCAAATCCTCTCGGTGGCGGAGCAGCGGGAGCTCATTCGGCAGTTGGAGGCGTGCGAGAACCCGCGCACCTGCCCTCACGGCCGCCCCACCATGCTCCATCTCAGCGCGGCCGCGCTGGAAAAGCAATTCGGGCGGCTGGGCGCGTAGGATGCCTGGTCGAGACGGGATTGCCATGTCGGGAGTTTGATGGGATAATCTTTTGAACCATATTCTCGATTGCCATTGCTTCTCAATCTGGAAGGGACGCTCATGCCGTTGAAAAAACGCTTTCTCCTCGTCGAGCGGGGGAAGGCGCCCGCGCTCATCCTCATCTCCGTGGTCACCTTTGGCGCCACCATTGTGCTGGTGCGCCTGTTCCTGGAGCTCACCGGCTATCCTCAGGTGGGCGGCGGCGTGCTGCACATCGCCCATCTCTTGTGGGGCGGGCTGGCCATGTTCATCGGTCTCGTCATCGTCCTCATCTGGGATAATCCCGGCGCGTTGTATATCACGTCGGTGCTCAGCGGCGTGGGCATCGGCCTTTTCATCGATGAAGTGGGCAAATTCATTACCAAAGACAATGATTACTTCTTCCCGGCTGCCGCCCCCATCGTCTACTCTTTTTTCCTGATTGTATTGCTGGTGTATCTGTTCGTACGGCGACGCCAGAAGCCCGATCCGGGGCGGGCCATGGTTCTGGCGTTGGATGAATTGAAGGAGATCGTGTATGGCGCAGTGGATGAGGTGGAGGGTCAGCGCATCCTCGACCATCTGGCGCTGGCCCAACAGCATGACGACCCGGCCGTGGCCGCCCTTGCCGCCTCGCTGCATGGACAATTCGCCGCGCAACGGGAAACCTTTGCCGCCTATCAACCGGACCTGTTCAAGCGCATGGCCCGCGCGTTGAAACGCTGGGGATTGAAGCTGGGGCGGACATGGCATCGACGGTTGATCATCCTGGGGCTGGCGTTGAACGCCACCTCCGCGCTGGCGTTCTTGTTGCTTCTGATCATCCTGTTGGTCACGCCCGACGCCAGCGCCGTGGTTGGGCAGGTCTCGGCCAGTGTGATCGAAGCGGCCAGCGCCGCGGACGCCGGCGGCGTGACGGGGCAGCTCTTGAGCATGGGGTTGAACCTGATCATTGGCCTCGCCGCGATGGTGGCGCTCATTCAGTTGGGACGCAAGAGGGATCGTTCGGGCATGCAGTGGGCCTTGATCCAGATCATCCTCTCCCTCACCCTGTTGCAGATGGTGACCTTTTACCTCACCCAGTTCACCGCCATCATCCCCACCATCATCCAATTTCTGATGCTGGCGCTGGTTCTCGCCTATCAGCGATGGTATCTGGACGAGCCGGAAGAGGCCTCCCACCCGAGCGCATGACCTGGTGAGCGGTTTTTTGGCATGAGGACGCCATGTCAATAGCTTCTTCCCCAAACCGATCGGAGCAACATGCGGATCTGCGGGCGCTGATAGACCAGACGCCCGTGGGCATCGTGGTGTTGAATATGGCGGGCGTGGTCATCGATGTCAATGCCGCCGCGGTGGCGATTTTGGGCGCGCCCGACCGGGAAGCGGTCCTGGGGTTGAACGTGCTTGTCCGGTCCGAGCATGTCGGTCGGGGCGTCCGAGCCATGTTTCGGCATGTGCTGGAAACGGGCGAAGTGTTCGAAATCGAGACCCCCTATCGTTCCCCATGGGGCAAGCAAGTCTTTTTGCGTTCCAGGGCGGGGCCCCGGTTCGATGCGGATGGCCGTCAAATCGGCGCTGTGCAGATCCTGGAGGATATTTCTGAGCAAAAGCGGGTGCAGGATCATCTGGTTCAACAGTTGCGATATGAACGGGCGCTGGAACTGGCCACCCGCACCTTGTTGCAGAGGCCGCGCGATGAGGCGCATCAGAGGGAGATTTTGAACCAGGCGCTTGCCTTTCTGCAGGAAGCGACCCAGGTGGGACGGGTCTATATTTTCCGCAATGTGCATGACGACGAGCTGGGGGAATGCATTTCCGTTATGGCCGAGGCGTGCGGACCGGGCGTGCTCTCCGGCTTGTATCACCCGGCCAATTATCGCTGGCCCTGGAGCGCCATGCCCGAGGCCATGTATCAGGCTTTGCGGGCAGGAAAGCCCTTTGGCGGCGATGTCGAGGCGGTCTTTGCCGATGTTCCGGACACTCTGGAGGGGCTTCGTAGCGCTAATGTCTTCTCCGTTCAGCTCTTTCCCATTTTCTTTTCGGATAAGTGGTGGGGATTTGTTGGCTTCGATGCTGTGGAAAGCGTCAGGCGCTGGAGTCAGGATGAAATCCACCTTTTGCAGGCCATGGCGGATATTTTCGGCAGCACGTTGCAGCGTTGGCAGGCGGAGCAGGACCTGAAGCGTGAGCGAGACATCCTGGAACAGCGCGTGCAGGAACGCACCGCCAGTCTGGAGCGCCGGCTGCGGATCGAGCGGGTGCTGGCGACAACGGCAGCGCGGCTGATGACGCGTGAGGATTTCGCCACGGCCATCGAGCAATCCCTACAGGATGTAGGCGACATGCTGGATGCCAGGCGGGTGTTGTTGGCGCGCATCGACGTGGAAAACCAGCGCCTTTTGGCCGCCTATGAATGGCGCGCGCCAGATATCCCCGGCTCACTGATGACCACCGACGATTCTTCCAACTGGTTCCAGCGTCATCTCCGTCATCTCCTCTCGCGCAAACCGTTGTATATCACGGATTCTGAAACCCAGTTGGAAGAAAACGATGCTGTGCGGCAGTTACTGCGCGAGCGGGGCGTCCGGGCGATGATCTTGTATCCCCAAATAGTGGATGGACAGGTGGTGGGGGTGTTCAACATCAGCCTGCGCAGGCCCCTGACTGACGAAGGCGGGGATGAGATCA
>CAZDCN010000409.1:0-3243 GCA_964503945.1 uncultured Caldilineales bacterium | reverse complement strand
CGCGAAGCGCCTATAGCGTCCGAGTTCACTCGGCCAGTGCCTATTTACGAAGCAGAACATGCGCCACCGCATCCTCGGGCGATGCGGCCCGATACACACCCGGGATGTCCCACGTGCCCAACCCGGCCACCCGCTTGCCCCATTTCAGCGCCAGACTGATCTCCGACAGGGTTCCATAGCCCCCGCCGATGGCGATGACGCCCGCGCCCGCCCGGGCCACCAGCGCGTTGCGGGCTTCGCCGATGCCGGTGGGGATGGCGATCTGCACCCAGGGATTGGCCTCGCTTTCATCCTCGCCCGGCAGCAGCCCCACCGTCACCCCGCCCATCTGATTGGCTCCCTTGCACACCGCGGCCATCACGCCCCCGCGGCCGCCGCACACCACGCCGTAGCCGCGTTGGGCCAACAGCCGTCCCACCTCCTCGGCCCAGGCGGCTTCCGCGGGCGAGCACTGCGCGCCGCCCACCACGGCAATCAGGGGAATGCGAAAGTGTTTCATCGCTCTGGGAAAAGACCTCGGAGGTCTGCCAGACCTCCGAGGTCTCGCGGATCACTGTCCCATGCGTTGCGCGTCCACCACGGCCAGCGCGGCCATGTTCACGATGTCGCGGGTCTCCGCGGCCGTGGGGATGACGTGGAAGGGCTTGCCCATGCCCACCAGGATGGGCCCCACCGCCTCGGCCTTGCCCAGATGCGCGATGAGCTTGTACGCGGCGTTGGCGGCATCCAGATTGGGGAAGACCAGGACGTTGGCGTCCTTCACCCGGCTGAAGGGGAAATTCTCCTCCACCAGCTCGGGCGAGACCGCGGTGTCGGCCTCCATTTCCCCATCGATGGCCAGATCGGGGCGCCGGGCCCTGACCATCTCCACGGCCTTCTTCACCTTCTCGCTCTGGGGATAGCGGGCACTGCCGAAGTTGGAGAAGGAGATCATGGCGATCTTGGGCGTGATGTTGAAGGTCTCCGCCACCTTGGCCGCATCGATGGCGATGTCCGCCAGCTCTTCCGCGGTGGGATCCACGTTCACCGTGGTGTCGGTGAAGAAATACACCTTTTCCCGCACGATCATCAGGTACACGCCGCTGACGATGTTCACATCGGGGGCGGTGCCCAGCACCTGCAGCGCGGGCCGCAACACCTCCGGATAGCTGGCGGTGAGGCCGCTCACGGCCGCGTCCGCATCCCCCATCTCCACCATCATGGGCGCGAGATAAGTGGGACGACAGACCATCTGCCGTGCGGCCGCCAGGGTGACGCCCTTGCGCTGGCGCAGTTCGAAGAGCCGCTGGGCGTAAGCCTCTGTCTTCTCGCATTTGCCCGGCTCCACGATGACGGGTTTGAAGGCCAGCTTCAGACTCTCGATCTCTTTCTCGATGACATCGGCTTTGCCGATGAGGATGGGGTCGGCGATGCCTTCTTGCACCAGCGCGTACGCGGCCCGGATCATCTTGGGATGCTCGCCCTGGGCCAGCACGACGCGCTTGGGCGCATTCTGCGCCCGGCGGATGACATGACGCATGACGGTCATGCCCAGGCCCTGGCGGGCGCGCAATTCATCGGGATAGGTTTCCAGATTGATCTGGCGGCGGGCCACGCCCGTCTCCATGGCGGCCTTGGCCACGGCAGGGGCCACCCAGGTCAGCACGCGCGGGTCCAGGGGCTTGGGAATCAGGTAATCCTTGCCGAAGTGGAGGTAGTCCAGCCCGTAGGCCTTGAGCACGCTGTCGGGCACATCCTCATGGGCCAGCGCGGCCAGGGCTTTGGCCGCGGCCACCTTCATCTCCATGTTCACGTTGGTGGCCCGCACATCCAGCGCGCCCCGGAAGATAAAGGGAAAGCCGAGGACGTTGTTCACCTGGTTGGGATAGTCGCTGCGCCCGGTGCCCATGATCACGTCGGGCCGGGCCTCGTGCGCGTCCTCCCAGGTGATTTCGGGATCGGGGTTGGCCATGGCGAAGATGATGGGGTTGTCCGCCATGCTGCGCACCATCTCTTTGGTCACCACATTGGCGACGGATACGCCCATGAACACATCCGCGCCCTCCATGGCGTCGGCCAGGGTGCGCTTGTCGGTCTCGATGGCGAAGCGTTCCTTGTAGGGATTCATGCCCTCCTTGCGGCCTTTGTAGATGACGCCGCGGCTGTCGCACATGATGATGTGCTCCCGCTTCGCGCCCAGGGCGATGTAAAATTCGCCGCAAGCAATGCCCGCGGCGCCCGCGCCATTGATGACGATGGTCACATCTTCGATCTTCTTGCCCACGATCTCCAGGGCGTTCAGCAGCCCCGCGCCCGAAATGATGGCTGTGCCATGCTGGTCATCGTGGAAGATGGGGATGTCGGTGGTGCGCTCCAGCTCCTCCTCGATGTAGAAGCACTCGGGCGCTTTGATGTCCTCCAGGTTGATGCCGCCGAAGGTGGGGGCGATGAGTTGCCCCACGCGGATGATCTCATCCGGGTCAAGGGTGTCCACCTCGATATCGAACACATCCACATCCGCAAAGCGCTTGAAGAGAACGCCTTTGCCCTCCATGACCGGTTTGGCGGCCAGGGGCCCGCGGCTGCCCAGCCCCAGAATGGCGGTGCCGTTGGAGAGCACGGCCACGAGATTGCCCTTGGCCGTGTAATCGAAAGCTTTGTTGGGGTCTTCGGCGATCTCAAGGACGGGCACAGCCACGCCGGGCGTGTAGGCCAGGGAGAGGTCCCGTTGGGTGAGCAAGGGTTTGGTCGGCGTCACCTCGATCTTGCCGGGTTTTCCGCCCATCGTGTGATAACGAAGGGCTTCTTCTCTGAGAGACATGGTTTTTCTCCTTTTTTGAAACAGACATTATTCTTTTTATTGAATAACCCATGGAAACAATAACATTTTCCACGGCGACGCATTCAATTTAGTTTCGCGCCGCGCCTTCTCCCCTGACTATGACGAATATCATCTGTTTCGTAAATAGATTTGGAGAACGCAGATAGCGCTGATGATACGCAGATAAACGCCGATGAAAGAAAAAAAACAGCAAACCTCATGTGCGATTTGCTTCGCATGGTATGTTTTGGCGGTCGAACACCCGCAGGTGAACCTGCGGGCTAGAAACGACGCCCCGTGAACGGGGCTTTGGCCGGGGTCGCCCGCCCAAAAGCCGGGTTCACCCGGCGTCGTGTCGTAGCCCGGAGCTTCAGCTCCGGGTGATCACGCGCAGCTTCACCTGCGACTTGCAACCTGCCACTTGCCACCATTTTCATCGGTAT
>CAZDCN010000408.1:0-3246 GCA_964503945.1 uncultured Caldilineales bacterium | reverse complement strand
ATGACGTTTGACGACATCTCGCCATCGGCGTCATGTTGGGTTCGACGAGATGAACCCAGACGTAAGCAGTTACGCCTCTTTTTTCCTTTGCGCCTCTGCGCCTTTGCGTGAGATAGCTATTTTCAAAGCAATCCGCCTTAGCTCTTGGAGATCTCCCGGGCGATGATGTGCCGCTGGATCTCGCTGGTGCCTTCGTAGATCTGGAAGATCTTGGCGTCGCGCATCAGCTTCTCCACCGGATATTCCCGGCTGTAGCCATAGCCGCCGAACACCTGCACCGCTTCGGTGGTGATTTTCATGGTCATGTCTGCGCAGAAGGCCTTGGCGTACGCGGCCAGGGTGGTGTTGCGCTTGCCGTTATCCAACAGCCAGGCGGCTTTGTGCGCCAGCAAACGCCCGGCCTCGATGTTGATGGCCATATCCGCCAGCTTGAAGCCGATGGCCTGTTTGGCGATGATGGGCTTGCCAAAGGCGATGCGCGTCTTGGCGTACTCGCGGGCCTCCTCGAACGCGCGACGGGCCACGCCCACTGCCGCGGCCGAGACCGCGGGGCGGGAGCTGTCGAACACTTTCATGGCGATCATGAACCCGTCGCCTTCGCGGCCCAACAGGTTCTCCGCGGGCACTTCCACATCCTCGAAGAAGACCTCGCTGGCCCAGGCCGCACGCTGGCCCATCTTGGGCAGATGCTGGCCCGTGGTCACGCCCCACTCCCGTTCCACGATGAACGCGCTGAGGCCGCCATAGCGGTCTTCCTTGTTCGTGCGGGCGAAGACGACGAAGATGTCGGCCACAGGCCCGTTGGTGATCCAGATCTTCGTGCCGTTGAGCACGTACTTGTCCCCTTTGCGCTCGGCCGAGAGCTTGATGCCCGCCACATCGGAGCCTGCCCCCGGTTCGGTGACGCAATACGCGGCCATGGTTCCCTCGGCCATGCGGCCCAGGTATTTCATCTTCTGCTCCTCTGTCCCCGCGATCTTTATGGGCAGCGCGGCCAGGGAATTGAGCATCAGCGCGGTCTCGATGCCGGAGCAGCCCCACGCCAGCTCTTCGGTGAGGATCACCTCCTCCAGCAGGGACATGCCCGGCCCGCCGTACTTCTCCGGGACGTTCACGCTGAACAGCCCGTACTCCTGGGCCTTTTTGATGATGGGCCAGGGGTACTCGTCATTCTCGTCGTAATGTGCGGCCACCGGTTTAATCTCGTTCTCTGCGAAATCATGGGCCAGGTCCCTGAGCATGCGTTGTTCAGATGAAAGTTCGAAATTCAACATGTTGCGCCTCGTCGTTGAGAATGGGAGAGGATGGGTCGATTTTTATGGAATCCTGCATCCATTCTAGCACAGCCTAACGCAATGCGTCAACACGCTATTGCGCGTTGCGTCAGGCAGCGCAGCTTTGTTGCCCCTCCCTCATGACGCTTCACGTTGACGGCTCCCCCGCTGGCCCTATTCCATGGGCGCGAAGGTCACCACGCAGGGGATGGGCAGGCTGTCCACGCCATCCTGTTTGTCCCCCTCTCGCCAGCGCAACCCGGTGGACGCCCCGCCATCCAGATTCACCGCGGCGATGAGCCCGATGTCCTCTTGCAGAAGCCGCTGTGCGAACCCGGTCAGGGTGCTGCCGAAGCCATCCACCACCCACAACACCCGCCCCTCCGCATCCACCCCCACCGCGGTGCGGCGGGCCACGCTGCCGTCATCCAGCTCCGCCATCTCGGGCACGATGGCGCCCTCCCACAGCAGCGTGGGCCAGCCTTGCACGCCCAACGTCATGGGCGGAATGCGTTTCTTGGGCTGGCGCACGATCTCCGCCCGATGCTCCCGCACCACCAGGGCCGCGCCCCAGTTGGGCCGCACCTGGGCCAGCCGCTTCTCGTTCACCTCCAGCAACCCCATGTGCAGATACTCGCCATCCTTCTCCCAATAGAAGCCGCAGTTCACCGCGGCCAGCGCGGACGCATCCCCATCCAGCCACTCGCCCACAGTGCGGGCCGCGTCGGGATCGCTTTCGAAATGGACGCCGTAGCGCACCAAGCCCGGCGCGTGGCGCAAAACCGCCAGGTTGTCCTCTGTGCGCAAGACCTCCGCGCCGGGGAAGATCAGGCTCCAGAACGCGGGCAGGGGCGTGAGCGTGGGTGGGGGCGAGGTCGGAGCCAGGGAGATGGGGATGGTTGGAGGCGTGGAGACAGCTTGCGCGCCCCCGGGCGTGGGGGTGAAGGTGGCCAGGGGCAGGGTCGGGCCTGGGCGAGATGTCGGAGTTTCTGGCGGTTGGGGAGAGGGAACGGCGCAGGCCGCCAGCAGCAGCGCCAGGACCGCCAGGGCGAGCAAGCGAAGCATGAGGCCAAGTATCTCGCAGGACGAGCGATTTGGCAACCTGCGCCCGCTGGACACGATCCCGCCCGCTAAAGTACAATCAATCCATGATCACCATCGGCATCATCGATTATCTCAACGTCGAGCCCCTTTACTTCCGCCTGCAGGAACGGTTGCAGGGCAAGCCCGTGGGCTTTCGCCGCGGCGTGCCCACCGAGCTCAACCGGGCCCTGCGCGCGGGCGAAATCGACCTGGCTCCCATCAGCGCCATCGCGGCCGCCCGCCTGGCCCATGAGGTCGCTATCCTCCCCGACCTCTCCATCGCCACCCTGGGCGCGGTCAAAACCGTCCTCCTCTTCAGTTGGATGGCCGATCCCCGAGAGCTGGACGACTGCCGTATCGCGCTTTCCGACGAATCCGCCACCTCGGTGGAGCTGGTGAAGGTCCTCGCCCGCCACTTCTGGCGCATCTCCCCCCGCTACCGCGTGGAACCCCAGGACCTGGACGCAATGTTGCGCCGCTCCTCCGCGGCCCTGCTCATCGGCGACGACGCCCTGGTCGAGTCCGCGCATCGTCGGGAGATCCGCGGCCGGGGACAGCCCTACGCCTTCGACCTGGGCGATGAATGGTTGAAGTGGACGGGGCTGCCCTTTGTGTTCGCACTGTGGGCCGCGCGGCGCGAGGCCCTGCCCGCGCTGGCCGAGCTGGACATCCTGCCCGCGCTCTATGCCAGCAAGGCCGAGGGCTTGCTGCACATCCCCGAGATCGCCCGGGCCTACGCGCCCCGCCTGGGGCTACACATCGGCGTGCTCACCAAATACCTCTACGATCTGCGCTACGACCTCTCCCCAAGGGACCGAGCGGGCCTGCTCACCTACTTCTCCCTGGCCCTGGAGGACTTCCAGCCCCAATCGTTGCACTGCTGGCATCC
>CAZDCN010000407.1:0-3255 GCA_964503945.1 uncultured Caldilineales bacterium | reverse complement strand
TAATTATACGGACGTCCAGGTTACACCGCATTTCGCGGCGTTATCAGGAATTCCGTATAATCTACGGATGGGATGCATATGATGGATAGCTTCCGTATAATCCGACGATTGAGAATGAATTGCGGACAATGTCCGCCAACGCAGGTGACCAGGCAGAGCGGGATGAAAGCAAGCGACAACCGCCGGAACGGCTTGCTCGGGTAATATAGCATGTCACCAGAAACGCGTCAACACACCCGCCAGAGCGCCATTGCCCGCCGCCTGCAGGGCATCTCCATACGCCCGCTCCCCCCGCCTTTGTCACCCGCGCCAGGTTGTGGCACAATGCCGGAGCTATGGCCCGCCATTGGAAAACCCTTCTCAAAGCCGCCATCAGCCTGGGGCTGATCCTGTTCCTCCTCTCCCGCATCGACCTGGCCGCGCTGGGCCAGGTCATCTCCCACGCGCATCCCGGCTGGATCGCGGCCACCGTCCTCCTCTTCGCCCTCAGCATCCTCCTGCGCACCCTGCGCTGGGGCGTGTTGGTCAAGGCCCGGAGCATGGACGTAAGCTTCTGGCGCCTGGCCCGTTGGTACTACATCGGAGCCTTCTTCAACACCCTTCTGCCCACAGGCTTCGGCGGCGATGTGGTCAAGTCAGTCTATCTGGCCAACGCCACCGACGATGCGGGGGGTGCGGTGGGCACCGTAGTCCTGGATCGGCTGCTGGGCATCCTTGTGCTGCTAGGCATCGGGGCCGCGGCCGCGCCCTTCAGCCGGGCCGAGATCAGTCCCTGGGCCCTGGGATTCATCCTTCTGGCCTTTTTCGGCGGCGTCAGCGGGTTCTGGCTGCTGCGCCAACGCCCCCTGATCCGCTGGCTACGGGGCCATCTGCTGAACCTGCTGCCGCAGAACCTGGGCCAGAAGCTGGCCGCCATGCATAATCTGCGCTCCCTCTATGAGGCCCTACAGGATTATGACAACCTCACCTTGGCCCGGGCCGTGGGCATGTCCCTCATCTTCAACGCCTCCTGGATCATCATCAACATGACCGCGGGCCAGGCTGTGGGCGTCGAAGCCAGCCTGGTGGATTACCTCGTCTTCGTGCCCCTGGTCTCCCTGGCCTTGCTCCTGCCCTCCATCGGCGGCATCGGCGTGCGGGAGCTCAGCTACGTGGGCCTCTTCACCCAAATCGGCGCCCCGCCCGAGCAAGCCATCGCCATGTCCCTGGTCATTTACCTGGCCACGGTGCTCACGGGCCTTTTGGGCGGCCTGTTGCTGCTGTTTTGAACTCGCCCGTCCCTATTCCTATCAACGCCGACACGCTCCTACGCATCCACGCTGAACCGCCATGATCCGAACAGTCTTCATGGGCACGCCCGAGATCGCTGTGCCCAGCCTGCGCGCCTTGCTGGACCATCCCGAATTCCATGTGGTGGGCGTGGTCACCCAACCCGACCGCAAGGCGGGCCGCGGGCGCAAGCTCAAACCCTCCTCCGTAAAAGAAGCAGCCCTGGCGGCAGGCGTTGAATCCATCCTCCAGCCCGCGCGGCTGCGCGACCCCGACGCCTTCGACGCCCTGGCCGCGCTGAAGCCCGACCTCATCGTGGTCGCGGCCTATGGCCAAATTCTGCGCCCCAACGTGCTGGCTCTGCCCGCGCACGGCTGCATCAATGTCCACGCCTCCCTGCTGCCCCGCTGGCGGGGCGCATCGCCCATCACCGCGGCCATCCTCGCGGGCGACCCCCTCACCGGCGTCACCATCATGCAGATGGACGAGGGCATGGACACGGGCCCCATCCTCAGCCAGCGGGCCGAAGTCATCCGCCCGGAGGACACCACCGGCAGCCTGGGCCAGCGCCTGGGCGAGCTGGGCGCGGATCTGCTCATGGAGACCCTGCCCTGCTATCTGGAAGGAAAAATCAGGCCCAAACCTCAACCCGAGCATGGGGTCACCCTCTGCCGCCTGGTGAAGAAGGAACACGCCCGCATCGACTGGACCCGCGCCGCGGCCGAGATCGAGCGCATGGTGCGAGCTTATCAGCCCTGGCCAGGCGCGTTCACCACGTGGGCGGGCCAACAACTCAAGATCGGAGCCGCGTCCGTGGCCGCAGGCGAAGCCGAACCGGGTCGAGTCATCCCCTGGAGCAAGCAGGCCGCGGTGGGAACCGGTTCGGGCCTGTTGCTCATCGAAAAGGCGCAGTTGCCGGGCAAAAAGATGCTCCCCATCGAAGATTTTCTGCGCGGGCGACCCGATTTCATTGGCGCCCGGCTGGGAGAGGTGACGCCTTTGTGAGTTTCCAATCCCGCAAGAGCCTTTTCCTGCGCATCCTGGCCCTGGGCTTTGGCAGCCTGATCCTGGCCCTGCTCATCAAGCCCGCCATGGCTGCGCCGCTGTTTTCTTCCCCGCCTCCCATTCCCGACCGCATTCAAGTCTCAGCCTGGATGCCCACCTCCTGGAATGGGGAGAGCGCCCGCGCTTCCTTTCGAGCCCATGTGGACCAGTTGGATACAGTCAGCCCTTTCTGGTATGGCGTTCGGGCCGATGGGACGCTGGCCCTCCTCACAGGCGCTCGGGACAGCGCGCTGCTGGAAGAAGCCCGTTTCGCAGGGGTTCGCATCATTCCCACCATCAGCAACCAATACAACGGCGACCGCATCCACGCCATCCTCATCGACCCGGCCCTGGCCGCGTTCCACCGCCAGACCATCGTGGATGAGGTTGTGCGCTACGGGTACGACGGCATCGATCTGGATTATGAGGGACTGCTGGCCGGGGATAAGGACCTGTTCTCGGCCTGGGTGCAGGCCCTGGCCAATGACCTCCACGCTCGCGGCAAACTCCTCACCATCACTGTCCAGCCCAAGACCTTTGACGCCGCGGGCTGGAATGGGCCGGGGGCGCAGGATTATCGGGCGTTGGGAAGAGCTGCAGACGAACTGCGCATTATGACCTATGGCTGGTGCTGGCGCACGGGCTGCGTAGGAAGCGACCCGCCCGGCCCCATCGCGCCCATTCACTGGATGCAGCGGGTCATCGACTACGCCAAAACGCAAACCACGGGCGACAAAATCGTGCTGGGCGTGCATCTCTATGGCTACGACTGGTGGGATGAAAGCAAGCCCCTGGCCGTGCCCTTGATGCTGGCGGACATGACGGGCCAAGCCCTGGTGTGGGAGCAGGCCAACGCCCTGATGCTGGAACATGAAGCGGAGCTGGCCTGGTGGGAGGAAGATGATCGGGGTCTCGTGCAAGAACCCTGGTTTAGTTATGCCG
>CAZDCN010000406.1:0-3257 GCA_964503945.1 uncultured Caldilineales bacterium | reverse complement strand
CGCCCGGCAGCCTTGGCTCCACCACATCCTGTACATTCTCCCCTTATTGGGATGGCGACGCCCACGGTTTCGGCAATGAGATCGCGGACGTGGTGTTCATTCAACGCTAGCCTTTCACATCCCTCAACCACAACCAGACAGGTCGGGTCCTCGGGCCCGGCCTGTTTTTGTCGTACTGGCGTTTCCGTTCCACACCAGGCGTTTGACCTGTTCGCCCAGGCATCGTACAATCCAAAAAGACCTATTTCCTTATTCCCATCCATTGATAGGAGGATAATGTGGACCGAGTTGGACTTTATTTACAAGACGCCCATCCCATTCGCGTGGGCATGGAATTATCGCGATATGCCGAAGAAAAGGGCTTCGAGGCGGTGTGGCAGGCGGAATCCCGTCTGGTGCGCGACGCCATCGTGCCCATGGCCGCATATGCCGCCGTCACTGAACGCATCAAGGTTGGTAGCGGCGTGATCAATAACTGGACGCGCAATATCGGCTTGCTGGCGTCCACCTTCCTCACCCTGGACGATCTCGCTCCTAACCGCATCATCTGCGGCATTGGCGCTTGGTGGGACCCTTTGGCGAAAAATGTGGGCATCAACCGCCGCAAACCCCTCAAGGCCATGCGCGAAACAGTGGAAGTGCTGCGCCGGCTGTTGAACATGGAGCGGGTCACGTTTCATGGGGAATTTGTGCATGTAGACGGGATTGAGCTGGATGTGGTGCATGGTCGCCGCGAACCGCGCAATGTGCCCATTTACATAGGCGCTACGGGACCGAAAATGATGGAACTCACCGGCGAGATTGCGGATGGCGCTGTGCTGAATTACTGCGTCCCACCTGAGTACAACGATGAGGCCATGGAACGCCTGGACAAGGGAGCCCGCAAAGTCGGGCGTTCGGTCTATGACCTGGATCGGCCGCAGCTCGTGGTTTGCTCGGTGGACTATGATCGGCAAAAGGCCCTGGATGGAGCCCGCGCGTTATTGACTCAATATCTGGCCCAACAACCCCACATCGCCAAGGCCAGCGGCGTCAAGCCTGAGGTAGTGCAAGAGATCCAATCCATTTTGGGTTGGCCCGCTACCCAGGAACAGATTCAGAAAGCGATGCATCTCGTGCCCGACGACCTGGTGCAGCGGATTACGGCCAGCGGCACGCCCGAGGAAGTCAAGGCCAAAGTGCAGGAATACATCGACCACGGGGCCACCTATCCCATCCTCTATCCCCTGGGCGATCCCTGGCTGATGATCGATATCTTCTCGCCGCTTCAGGAGACGGCTGAGGAATAGGGCTGTCTGAGAACCCCTTTTCCCTGTGGAAATCAGCTGGCGGAGGATGGAGCAGCGTCCAGAATGCGGCTCCATCCTCCGCTTTTTGTATTATTTCAACACCAGTTCGCCAAAGGCGGAGGCGTCGCTGTAAGTGGACCAGCTTGCCCAAACGAGTTGGCTATCCCGTTCGCCGCCGTCGTCATCATCATTGACAGCGAAGTCGATGCCGAGAATTTGACCCGACTGAAGGCTGCTAACCCCCAGCGCCGAGAGAGGCACAACCAGTTCGATCTGGTACCCGTGGTCATTGGCGCGTACGGCCCAGCGCACGTCAGGATTGTCGATGGTGAAGCCCCGGTCAGCAGCTTCGCCATCGAAGCGAATGGTGTATTGGTGGTCGCCGCCGCTGGCGCTGAACGCGTTCTTGTCCCGCTCGCCGTCCAGGCCCAGCTCGAAGCTGTCATCTTTCCACAGATCGCTGCTGTCCACGCGGATGCGGTCATCCCGCACGTCGAAAGCGAAGTAGAGGTGGGCGTCGTCCCAGCGGGCCCACACCAGGGCGCTGGCGTCGTTGGGGCTGGAGAGATTGCCGTCGGGGTCGTTGACGCGGTAGACGGAGCCCGAATCCACGGCCATGCCAGGCTCTGTCCATTCATCCAGGCTGCCGTCGATGACTGCGCTGCCGCGCGGGGCTTCGATGCGTTTGGGCGCGCCGGGCGTGGAGGTGGGAATGGGTGTGGTCGCCCGGGTGGGCGTGGGCGTGGGCGTGGGCGGAGCGCCCTTGAGCACGAGTTCGCCGAACGCGGTGGCGTCGCTGTAAGTGGACCAGCTCGCCCACACCAGCTGGCTGTCTCGTTCACCGCCGTTGTCGTCATCGTTGACAGCAAAATCCACGCCCAATATCTGATTCGTGGTCAGGCTGTCTACGCCCAGGGCGGAGAGGGGCACCACCAGCTCAATGCGATAGCCCAGGTCGGTGGGTTGCACCGCCCAGCGCACGTCGGGGTTGTCGATGGCGAGGCCCCGGTCCGCGGCCGTTCCGTCGTAGCGCACGGTATACTGGTGGTCGCCGCCGCTGGCGCTGAACGCGTTCTTGTCCCGCTCGCCGTCCAGGCCCAGCTCGAAGCTGTCATCTTTCCACAGATCGCTGCTGTCCACGCGGATGCGGTCATCCCGCACGTCGAAAGCGAAGTAGAGGTGGGCGTCGTCCCAGCGGGCCCACACCAGGGCGCTGGCGTCGTTGGGGCTGGAGAGATTGCCGTCGGGGTCGTTGACGCGGTAGACGGAGCCCGAATCCACGGCCATGCCAGGCTCTGTCCATTCATCCAGGCTGCCGTCGATGACTGCGCTGCCGCGCGGGGCTTCGATGCGTTTGGGCGCGCCGGGCGTGGAGGTGGGAATGGGTGTGGTCGCCCGGGTGGGCGTGGGCGTGGGCGTGGGCGGAGCGCCCTTGAGCACGAGTTCGCCGAACGCGGTGGCGTCGCTGTAAGTGGACCAGCTCGCCCACACCAGCTGGCTGTCTCGTTCACCGCCATTGTCGTCATCGTTGATCGCAAAATCCACGCCCAGAATTTGGTTTGTGGTCAGGCTGTCTACTCCCAGGGCAGAAAGGGGCACAACCAGCTCGATGCGATAGCCCAGGTTGGTGGGTTGCACCGCCCATTTCACATCGGGGTTGTCGATGGCGAGGCCCCGGTCCGCGGCCGTTCCGTCGTAACGCACGGTATACTGGTGGTCGCCGCCGCTGGCACTGAACGCGTTCCTGTCCCGCTCGCCGTCCAGGCCCAGTTCAAAGCCATCATCCTTCCAAATATCGTCGCTGTCCACGCGAATGCGGTCATCCCGCACGTCGAAGGCGAAGTAGAGATGGGTTTCATCCCAGCGCACCTGCACCAGCGCGCTGCTGTCCACCGGACTGGAGAGGTTGCCGTAGGGGTCATTGATGCGGTTGGCGGAGCCCGTGTCCAGGGCCATAAAGCCGTTTTC
>CAZDCN010000405.1:0-3266 GCA_964503945.1 uncultured Caldilineales bacterium | reverse complement strand
TCTTTTTCCCTTTGCGCCTCTGCGTCTTTGCGTGAGGCATCTATTTACGAAGCAGTTGACCTGCCACCTGCAAACCTGCCTTTCATTCGCGTTTCCTCTATTTGTGTCCTCTATCAAGCGCTAACAACGCGCCGCGCTTGCGGTGCAAAATTCGCGCGTCCTCCCGATTCTTGCCACCCCGGCCAGAATCGAGTACACTCCGACCCACTCCCCTGGGACGTTCCCGACGCGTTCGGCCGCCTCCCCATCCCTCGCCAAAGCGCCGAATTCCAGCGGGTGTGTCCGGAATGAGTTGGATGCTTGTCAAAAGGTGCGTCGCCCAGACAAAACACGCCGCACCGCCAACTAAACATGGATTCACCCCCTTCCAACTCGCAGGGAGTTTCACCATGCGCCTACCCTCTCGCAAACCCACCCTCCTTCTTCTGATCTTGCTGACGGCCTTGCTGCTGGCGGTTCCCATCATCCAGGCCCAAGGGCCCGACGACCTCCCTCTCCCCAACAACGCCCAGGTTCCCGCCTCACCCCAACGGGCCATCGCGCCCTACCCGGGCATCTACATCTTCCTCGACCGCGCCGACGCCAGCCCCGAGGATTACCCCTTCCTCACCGGCGGCAACATGACTTTCTTCTGGCAAGAGATTGAAGTCTCGGACCAGGTCTTCGATTGGTCGGTGGTGGATGAATGGCTGGACGCGCAGGCGGCCCTGGGCAAAATGGCCAATATCGGGTTCTCGGTCTACGACGGCCGCTGCTGCGGAGGAAGCGTCATCCCGCCCTGGATGATCTGGGAGAATGAAAACAGCGTCGTCCGATGTGACGCCATGAACTGGGCCATCCCCCGCTACTGGGACCCCTACTTCCTGCAGCAATACAACGAATTCATTCAGGCCTTCGCCCAGCGGTATGACAACGATCCCCGGGTCGCCTGGGTGGAAATCGGCACGGGCATCTTTGGCGAAGCCAAGCCCGCGGACCAGGGGGATCTGCAATGCCTTCTGGATGCAGGGCTCACGCCGGAGCTTTGGGTGGAGACCTCCATGAACATCATGGACATGTTCGCCCAGGCCTTCCAGAACACCGCCCTGCTCTATCAGTTCGCGCCCCTGTACATCATCCGCAACGACCAGGGCCAGATCGGCGCGGTCAGCCAGCGCCGCATCCTCACCGATTACGCGGTCTCCCTGGGCATGGGGCTCAAACACAACGGCCTCAAACCCGATATGGACTTCGCATTGGTGGACAACCCCGACAAATCCTACTACAAAGCGGGCTCCTGGGACCCCATCTACACCTGGTGGCAGGACGCGCCCATCGGATGGGAGAGCTACGCCAGCCAAACCTGCGTGGACCCCATCACCGGCCAACGGAGTGCTGAGATCACCATGTGGTGCGTCTACGCGGGCCTGGCCGCCCACGCGGATTACTTCGTCTTCTCCAAAGACCTGGTGACCGACCCCGGCCGCGCGCCCTGGCTCCAATTCGCCCAGCACTACCTGGGCGCGGAAGTCGACGCCACCGACTCGGTGTGGGTGGCCCTGCGGGAGACGGAATTTAATTTCTTCCCCGCCCGCGGCAACTACGCCTTCTGGCTCTACCAAAACGACGACGTCTACGGCGGCAAAACCGTGCCCGAATGGAACGTGACCGAGGCCATGGAGGGCCGCTACACCCGCCGCACCGACATCCAGGCGGGCAATCCCAACATGTATTTCGATGTGGACAATGCCTGGATGTATCAGAACCAGCGCGCCACGGTCACCATCGAGGTCACCTATCTGGACCGGGGACGGGATACGTGGTCGCTTTACTACGACGCGGTGGATGATCCCGAAAAATTGGCGGGCACGGTGCGCAAGCAGGACAGCGGCCAATGGCTGACCCACACCTTCACCCTCACCGACGCCTACTTCGGCGACCGGCTGCCCGGCGGCGGCGACCGTCCCGGCTCCGACTTCTACCTCGCGAGCAACGACTTCGACGACTACTTCCATTTCGTGCGCGTCACCCGGGACGACATCGCGCCCACGCCCACCCCGCCGCCGCCCGTCACCCCCACGCCCACGGCCACGCCCGGCCCGAATGACCCCACGCCCACGCCCGAGCCCCGGTTCATGCGCCTGCGCGAGGGATACCAGGGCTATGCCGGGGTGGAGGATACGTGGATCGGGACCTGGTGCGCGGGTTTCGGCGAGACGGACGGGGATCGCAATCACGGCGGGGAGCAGATCCTGGCCGTGCGGGCCAACGGCGATCCGCCCTATCAGAGCGTGTGCAGCGCGCTCCTCCGCTTCGATCTGACGCGCATTCCCCCTGGCAGCAAGATCATCGAAGCCAAACTGGTGGTCAAAGGCGTGCGCCAAAGCAACGCCGCCCGCCTCTACATCAACGCCTTCGACCTCTACCAGCCCTGGAGCGAAACCCAGGCCACCTGGTTCCAGGCCCGCAACGGCGTCGCCTGGGATCAGCCGGGCGCGGACGGGCCGGGGGACCATCCCCACCTGCCCTGGGACACCGGCTATCTGGCCGGAACCGCGGAATCATCCAGCGGCGGATGGGCGGGCATGTATCTCACGGAACTGGTGCAGCGCTGGGTGGACCGCCCGGAGACGAACTTCGGGCTGCTTTTGCGCCCCTTCGCCAACCGGGTGGAGTGGTGGCTGGCGGCCAGCGAATATCCCACCGAGCTCTACCGTCCCCAATTCGAAATCCTCTACTACCCGCCCGGCGAAATCCCCCCCACGGCCACGCCCACGCCCACCCCGCAACCCACGCCCACGCCCATCCCCAACACCGCGGTCATCCACGGCGTTGCCTTCCACGACCGGCTTTCCACCGGCAGCCCCGCGTACAACCCCGGCATCCCCAACGTGGAACTCCGCCTGGAAAGCCAGGACGACGACAGGGTGTTGACCGTCGCCACCGACCATCGCGGGCGCTACCAGTTCACCAACGTCCCGCCCGGAACCTACCTGCTGCGCGAAATCCCGCCGCCGGGCTGGACCAAGGCCCATCCTGCGGACAGCATCCTGCTGACGGCGGCGGGCGATCAGACCTACGAATTCAACTTCGGGCACGACGCCCTGCCCCAACGCTTCTGGCTGCCGTTGATCCGCAGATAAGCCCTCGGCCGCTGCGCCGATGGCGATGAAAATGGGAACGCGGATGACGCGGATGCTCCGCAACGCCGATCTGCGCAGATCATTTTCTGTTTTTTTCATCTGCGTCTATCCGCGTTTCATCAGTGCCATCTGCGTTCTCCAAAC
>CAZDCN010000404.1:0-3275 GCA_964503945.1 uncultured Caldilineales bacterium | reverse complement strand
TGGATTGGATAGTAACACATTTTTCCTTAACTTAATGACATTGACTGCTTACTGCACACTGAACACTGCAAACTCCCACCATGCGCCACCCAAACTCTCTACTGACCAGCCTCCACCACTACCTCGCCTCCCGCCGCGGCGACATGGTCGAGGGCGTCATCGTCCTGCCTCTGATGGCCCTCATCGCCCTGGCGTTGGTCAACCTGTCCCTGGCAGGCTACGCCGCGGTCACCGCCAACAACGCGGCCAATGCGGCCGCCCGCGCCGCGTCCGTGGCCCAGAGCGATCCCGTGGGCCAGGGCATGGCCGCGGCCCGGCACGCATTGCAGGCGGGCATCGGCGATTATGACGTGGCCCTGGCAGCGCCCGCGTCGCCCGGCGGGCAGGTCACCGCCACTGTGAACTGGCGCGTGCCCAACTTCTTCGGCGGCCTCCTGCGCCTCTTCGGCGCCGGCTCGGGCGAGGTCATCTCGGGCCAGGCCGTGGCCCTGTTCAGGAAGGAGGGGTGGTGAGGAATCTTGTTAAAAATGACCTCAAACTATGATAAAGCCAGGTCGTTCTTAACAACAACGTCCCTTACAGCAAACGGGCTGTCCTGTCTTCCAATTCCTGGCGGGAAGCTTCATAGATCTCACGGGCTGTGACGCCGCTATTTTCAAGCTCCCGCGACATGCGCAACATGGCCCGGTAGGCGTTGGGCATCTTGCGGAACCGCACCGTGTAGTTCCAGAAAGTCCCCTCCACAGCCTCGACCTCAAAGCCAGCTTTCTCCCCCAGACGCATGGTGGTGGCCATGAAGGGATAGTCGGGATCGATGAGGAATTCGGTGACAGCCAGCACGCCGCCCGGCTTCAGCACCCGCCACACCTCCCGCAGCGCCCGCCGCTGGTCGGGAATCTCCTGCAAGGCCGAGCTCATCACGCAGGCGTCCACGCTGGCGCTGGCCAGGGGCAAAGCGTAGGCGGAGGCTTGCACAGGAAGGATACGGTGGAAATCCGCGGGCGTCATGCTCGCGGTGAGCTGTTGGAGCATGTGTCTTTGCAAATCCGCTGCGATCACCAGTCCTTGCTCGCCCACGAAATCGGCCAGGGGCAACGCCAGCGCGCCGCTGCCACAGCCCAGGTCCAGCACGTTCATGCCCGGCGCGATGCCGCTGCGGCGAATGACCTCTGCGGACGGTTGCAGCCCATATCGGAAGCGGCTGGACAGAAAATAGCCCAGGAAGGCAGGCGCGGGGACCTGAATCCAGCGCCGGAACCCCTTGGCCAGGATGCGGATGATGAGCTGGTATAGGGCCAGGATCGCCAGCAGGTAAATCAGCGAACGTCGCAGAACTTTGAGCATGAATGGCTTCCTATGCGCTGGCCGCGGCCATGACTCTCCGCAAGCGCCGGGCCTGGGAAGGGCTCATGTCGGGCATGCGCTGTTGCAACGCCTCGATGAATGCCTGTCGGTTTGTATCATCCACTGCGGCCAGAATCACCTCCGCCCGGGCGGGCAGGTCTTTGGGCCGACAGGTTTGCAGATGAGCCAGCAGGTAGGGGAACAATTCCCGGCGATATGTCTCATCCTGGGCCGCGACCGTGGCCAGCGAACGAATGCCCCGGTCCACGGTGATCACCGAGCCCATAGCGATGGCTTCTTGTATTTCCTGCCGATGCTCGAACAACACGGGCGTCTGCAAATGCGCGATGGTCGAAAGAGCGATCATGCCGCCCCACACTAGGCGATTGTTGCGGCTTTGGAGTAGGGCCAGAAAGTCATTCACATAGGGCGCGATGAGATCGGGCGCGAGGTAGCCGATCTCGTACAGGGTTTTGATGCAATCACTCTGAATCTTGCGATCACGGTCGTGGAGATGCGCGACCAACTCGCGGATGGCCTCGTCATCCCGCGACTGAGCCAGCTCCCGGGCCAGCTCCTGATTGGGGACATCGTCGCGGCGTCCCTGCGCGGACGCCAATCGGTCGAGGACGGACATGGGTTTCTCTTTTCCTGGTGGGCAACGAAAGTTCTCCATGGCTATTCTAGCACATGTTTGAAGGGATTGGGAGTAGTTGCACAGATTACATAATTTGCGTAGAATATGAATATGTTTTCAACCCGCTTTCAGGAGATATCGGCAAGATGAATGCAACGGCCACCATTTCCCGCACCGAACTCGCCCGCAACACCCGCCAGACCGTGGATCGGGTGCGTCGGGGCGAGACCATCCTGGTCAAGAGCTTTGGCGAGGAACAGATCGCTCTGCTGGACATCCACGACTATCGCCTGTTGCAGGCGGCCGCCCGGTATCATGGGCGGCAACGCACTCAGAACGAAGCGCCTGCGGGCCTGGATGGAGCGCAGGTGGAGGAGGCCTGGAACCAGCAAGGACCGCAGGCTGCGTGGGACCTGGTCATCCACGCCTATCTGGATGGCGACATCAGTCTGGGCCGGGCCGCGGCGCTGCTAGGCCTGAACCGCTTCGACATCCAGGCCCGATTCCATCGCCTGGGCTTGTTCCTGCGCGCCGGGCCTGCGGATGCCGCGGAAGCTATGGAAGATTTATCGGCCTCGTAATCGTTAGCACGACATAGGGAGTAAGCGCATGAACACTTTTGCCGCCTGGTGGACCCTTTTTCTCTATCTGGCCTTCGCCTCCACTCGTTGGCGGGCGTTATGGCGGAAAGGCTTCCAACGCGTGGGGGACTGGATCGCACTCGTGCTGTTGACGCCCATGCTGCTGGCCACGGGCCTGCGTCCTGGTCCTGTTGAGCTGCTGGCGTTTGCGCTCTATCTGGCGATCCCGATCCTGCTGATGCGTTTTCGACCTGAACGAGGCTGGCTGCGAAGCCTGGTCAGCATCCTAGTGGTGCTGGCCCTGTGGCTGCCACTGGAGCCCAGCCTCTTCACTCTCCCCTTCGAAGGATTGGGATTATCAGTGGGGCATTGGCTCGACGCAGTGGCGCTGCCTGACGTGGGCGCTTCCCTGCTGCCCGGTCTCACGCTTCCCATCGAGAAGCTCACCGGCATCCTGCTGGCCCTGTATCTCTTCCTCATCCGGAATCCGCTGCCCTGGTTTGGGTTCGACTTCCGATTTCAACTGCGGGATGTGGGATATGTCACGGCTGGACTGGCCTTCTTTGCAGTGGTCGGCATTCCCCTGGGATTGGGTATGGGCTTTCTCAAAGTGAATGTTGTCTGGCCCGGATGGCCCGACTTACTGGGGATGATCATTGGCGGCTATCTGCTCATTGCCCTGGCGGAGGAAATCCTGTTCCGGGGCGTCATCC
>CAZDCN010000403.1:0-3284 GCA_964503945.1 uncultured Caldilineales bacterium | reverse complement strand
GGGCGTGGTTTCTAGCCCGCAGGTTCACCTGCGGGTGTTCTATTTACGAAGCAGGTCTCATGAGCGTTTGCACGCCAATAATGACGAAAATGGGAACGCGGATGACGCAGATGCTTCGCAACGCCGATCTGCGCAGATCATTTTTCTGATTTTTTCCTTCATCTGCGTTTATCTGCGTTTCATCAGCGTCATCTGCGTCCTCCAAATCTATTTACGAAGCAGGCGCCATGAGCGTTTGCACGCCAATAAGGAATGAAAATGTGGTCGCAAGTCGCAGGTCGCAAGTCGCAGGTGACGTTGCGCAAGTGTATCTGGCGCCTGCAACCTGCCGCCTGCAAACCTGACTTTCATGTGTGTTTCCCCTATTTGTGTCCCCTTTCCGTGGTTCCACCTATCCGTGGGTTATTGGGATGAGGCCCGGCCAGCCCGCGCGGGGAGCTTGGCTCACACCTCTGGAAGGCATGGGTAAGGCCGCCTACGCTTGCCGCCAACGCCACCTGATTTTTATCCACATCGACGCGCCCCCGCTCCTGCATTGGCCATCGACCATTCTCCTCCCCCTCTCGCTCTTTCGTGAAATTCCGACCTCCTCCCCCTGTCGGTTTCCACCAAATTCCCGTTTCGTGCTACAATCGAGGACGAACGCCCCCTTTCCTTCCCTTCATCCCCCCCAAAGACATCATGCGAATCATCAAATTGCTGGCGACGTTGCAACAGATCGATCTGGAGCTGGATGCGGACAGGCGCAAGTTCGCTCAAAACAAGGAGGCGATGACCCCGCCCGAGGCGTTGCGGAAGCTGGCGGGCCAGGTGAAAAATGCTGAGGCCCAGGTGGAGCACTGGAGAAAGGAGCGTAAACTCCGGGATGAGGAGGTCGCGGCTCAGCAAGCGAAGATCAAAGAAGAGGAAACGCGGCTGTACAGCGGACGCATCAAGGACCCGCGGGAACAGGTGGCGGTGCAGCAGCATGTGGAATCCCTGAAACGCCATCTGGAGACCCTGGAGGAGCGCGCCCTGGAGGCCATGCTGGAGCTGGAACAGAGCCAGGAGACGCTGACGGCGCTGCAACGGCGCTTCCAGGAACAGAAAGCGGTCTGGATGAGTCAACGCGAGGCATTGGAGCAAGAGCAAGAGGCCATCGTCGCTCATGCCCGCCGTCTGAAGGCCAAACGGGAAGCCATCGTCCAGCAGCTTCCCCCCGCGGAGCTGAAGCGTTATGAGACCCTGCGCAAGAAATTGGGCGGCCTGGCCGTCGCCCTTCTGAACGGGCGCAGTTGCGGCGGCTGCGGCGCGTCGCTGCCCACGTCGGTGGTGCAGCAGGTACGCGCGGGCGAGATGGTCAAATGCCCCATCTGCGGCCGCCTGCTGGCCTCGACATGAAGCTGGCTGGGTTTACGAAATCGATGCAATGGCCATGTTGGCCGAGGCTACAACCGACGTAAAAACGTGAAACGCGAGGCGTTCACACATTACGTCTCACGCATTACGCAACACGAATCATGTCTTCCCCCGACAAATTTCCCCCCGAATTCTGGTCCCATGTGCAAGCGCACCCTGAGGAGCGGATTGCGGCCATTGTGCGCGTCCAGGCCCTTTCGCCCGAGGTGGAGCGGGCCGCGGTCGAGGCCGGTTGTCATATCCGGCGACGACTGCACCTGCTGCCTTCCCTGGCGGTGGAAGCGCCGGGCCGGGCGCTGATGACCCTGGCCCGTCATCCCCAGGTGGTGCGCATCGAACCGGACCGGGATGTGCGTGCCATCTGAGAGGTCCCCCATGTTCAGCCCCAAGATCCACCCCAATCTGCGAGAGGTTCTTTCTTCCCTGGCCCAGGCTCAAGCGGAACCCTCAGCCGAGCCCCAGAAAATCCCCATCATCATCCGTTACAGCTCCCGGGCGGAGCAGCCTCTGGCCACAGCCGCCGCGGAAGCGGGCGTCGAGGCCCGTCACACCATCCAGCTGCTCCCCTGCATCGCCACCGACGCCACGCCCGAGGACATCGACCGCCTGGCCCAGAACCCCGCGGTGGAACGCATCTGGTACGACATGCCCGTCCACGCCCTGCTGGATGTCTCCGTCCCCCACATTCGGGCCAATAAAGTGTGGGCTCAGGGCGACGAAGGCGCGGGAGTTAAGGTCGCCGTCCTCGACACCGGCTGCGACATGACCCATCCCGACCTGAAGGATCGGGTGGAAAAGAGCAAGGATTTCTCGGGCAAGGGGTCGGCCCAGGACGGCAACGGGCATGGCACCCACGTGGCCAGCATTATCGCCGGGTCGGGGGCGGCCAGTGGGGGCAAATATCGAGGCGTCGCGCCCAAGGCGAGCTTGTTCATCGCCAAGGTGTTGGATGACCAGGGCCGCGGGCGCATGAGCGACGTCATGGCTGGACTGGATTGGGCCGTGGCGGAAAAGGCTCAGGTGGTGAATCTCAGCCTGGGCAGCGACATGAACTGCGACGGCACGGACGCGCTTTCGGAGGCGTGCGACGCCGCCGCGGGCCGGGGCGTGGTCGTGGTGGTGGCCGCGGGGAACAGCGGCCCCATGCCCCGCACCGTGGGCTCGCCCGGCTGCGCCCGCGAGGTCATCACCATCGGCGCCAGCACCGATGACGACAAGGTCGCGAATTTCTCCTCGCGCGGGCCCACCTCCGACGGCCGGGTGAAGCCCGACGTGACCCTGCCCGGCGTGAACATCATCGCGGCCCGGGCCAAAGGCACCTCCCTGGGCGGTGGCCAGATCGACGAGTACTACACCTCCCTCTCGGGCACGAGCATGGCCACGCCCCACGCCTCGGGCGTGGTCGCGCTGCTCCTGGCGGCCAATCCCTCCCTCACGCCCCGGCAGGTGAAAGAAGCGCTGAAATCCACCGCGGTGGACCTGGGGGAGAGCATGAACAGCCAGGGCGCGGGCCGGGTGGACGCGTACGCGGCCTGGGAGATGGCCAAATCGGGGGACGTGCCCGAGCCCGAACCGCCGCCAGAGCCGCCGCCTGAACCCCCGCCCGGGCCTCCGGGCCCGCCCGAGCCGCCCATCCCGCCCGTTCCCCCGCCGCCCGACGGCTGTCTGGGCCTTATCGGGCGCTTGCTGGCGTTGCTGCTTGGGAAATAGATGCTGGCGTCCTTTGCGAAAAGGTTTTGGGCGGCAACGTTGGCCGAGCTTGCTCATGACGGAAAACGTGATGCGTAAAACGCGATGACCTTGCGCATCACGCATGACGTTTTACGGACTTGGCTGTTCTGAAAATAGCTTAATCTCACGCAAAGGCGCAGAGTCGCAAAGGGAAA
>CAZDCN010000402.1:0-3288 GCA_964503945.1 uncultured Caldilineales bacterium | reverse complement strand
CAGTTGGCTAGAGCGCCACGTTGACATCGTGGAGGTCACAAGTTCAAGTCTTGTACCGCCCACCACGCCCACACCCCGCAGGCCGACGCAGGCCCGCGGGGTTTTCTGTTGACAGACCCGCGCCGCCATGCTACAATAGGTTCTGTCAAGTCATAGTCCAAAGCGTGGACCGAGACGAGTAGCAGGTCGGCCGAGCGCCAGAGAGTGGGGGCCGCGGCTGGAAGCCTCCATCGCATCGGGCCTGTGAAAACCCCTCGGGAGCGGAGAAGGGAACGCCCGCGGGCCAGTAACTTCTCCCGGCTGGACGCCGTTATCAATCCGACGAGCGGGCCGATGTTTCGGCCAACCAGGGTGGAACCGCGCGACTCCGCGTCCCATGGGACGACGGAGTTTTTTTGCTTTTCAGCCCTTTCTCTCGCTCCACGGCGTGGGCATGCCGCCCGACGGATGCCGCTGCGGAACCAGGTCGTTGAGCGGGTTGTAGGGCGTGGACATCACCGCGACGCCCCGCCGCTTGAGCAGATACTCCGCCCAATTGGCTTGCTCGATCTTCACATTGAAGTAGAGGGTGTCACTGTCGAACCAGCGGCCCCAGATGCTCACGCCATATTGCGCGAGCATCCGCTCTATCTCCCAGCCCGAAAGCCCGCCATCCCGGGGCACCGCGAAGCGCCAGGCGCTTTGCCCCGTAGCCGTCCGCACCAGCTCCTTCAACAACCCCAAAAAGCCCAACCGTTGGAGAATACGCCTCCAGGGCCGATGAAACCAGACGCCAAAGATCCGGTCTAACCACTCCACCCAATCGAAAAAAGCCAACCCGTCAACGAACATCTGGATGGAAGCCCCATCCTTGCGGGTTTCCTGTGAATTGAGTTGATGGGACATGGCAACCTCCACAAAATAGGAACTTATGTTCTAGTATCGCGCACTTTTCCATCCCTGTCAATCCCTCGCCCCTCTCGCCTAACCTCTCTCGCATCCTTTTTCTTCCGTCCATTTTTGCTTTTTCAGGAGGCGGCGATGACAGGCATTCTCAACAACCCATTCCAGTTTGGTTTCCTTTTGGGCGTATTCACCATGGTGATCCTGGCTCCCTTCTTTTTCTGGATGGGCGTCTGGATGAAAACAGTGGTTGGCTTTTTTCGCGCCCCAAAGCCGGCTCAAGACCCGCCGCGGTCTCCCTTTCAGGCGCTTTGGCAGATGCTTTTATACATCTTTCTCCTGGCGCTGATGATTTTGCTCGCCTTTTTTATGTTCCAAGCATTGCACAACATCCTTTCATGAACGTCGCCTCACAACGGCACGATTTTTATCCTATCTGGAGGATTTGAACTTCGATTATGGGTTCTCCCAAGAAACAACAACAATACGATGATCTTTACAAAATCCGCCACTCGGCCGCGCACATCATGGCTCAGGCCGTGCTGGAGCGCTATCCCGAAGCCAAACTGGCCATCGGCCCGCCCATCAAGGACGGCTTCTACTACGACTTCGATCTGGGCCGGGATGAAGAAGGCAACCTCAGAACCTTCACGCCCGAGGACCTGGAGGCCATCGAGAAGCGCATGCGCCAGATCATCGCGGCCAAATACCCCTTCGAAAAGCGGGTGGTGACCGCGGACGAGGCCCGAGAGCTGTTCAAAGACCAACCCTACAAGCTGGAGCTCATCGACGGGCTGGAGCAGGGCGGCGTGGATGAGAACGGCGAGCCCATCGAGGGCGCGGCGGAGATCTCCACCTATCGCCACAATGGGTTCGAGGACCTGTGCCGCGGGCCTCATGTGGAGCACACGGGCCAGATTCCCCCCGACGCGTTCAAGCTTTTGCATGTGGCGGGCGCGTATTGGCGCGGGGATGAAAACCGCCCCATGCTCCAGCGCATCTACGGCACCGCCTGGAAAAACAAAAAACAGCTCAAAGCCTATCTCAACCGTCTGGAGGAGGCCAAGAAGCGGGATCACCGCAAGTTGGGCAAGGAGCTGGACCTGTTCAGCACGAACCACGAGATGGTGGGGGGCGGCCTCATTCTCTGGCATCCCAAAGGCGGGCTGGTCCGCTATCTCATGGAGGAGCACGCCAAGAAGATGCACCTGGAGGGCGGCTACGAGTTCGTATTCACCCCCCACATCGGGCGCAGCGTGCTGTGGGAGACCAGCGGGCATCTGGACTTCTACAAGGAGAGCATGTACGCGCCCATCGAAATCGACAATCAGGAATACTACCTGAAGCCCATGAACTGCCCCTTCCACGTGCAGATCTACAAGAGCCGGGTGCGCTCCTACCGGGACCTGCCCATCCGCATGGCGGAGTGGGGCACGGTCTATCGCTATGAACGTTCGGGGACGCTGCACGGGCTTACCCGGGTGCGCGGCTTCACTCAGGACGACGCGCATCTCTTCTGCGCGCCCGACCAGATGCCCGCGGAGATCGACAAGGTGCTCAACTTCAGCATCGATCTGCTCAAGGACTTCGGCTTCGAGAGCTTCAATCTTTATCTCAGCACCCGGCCCGAGAAGCGCGTGGGCGAGGAGGCTAAGTGGGACGCGGCCGAGGACGCGCTGCTGGAGGCGCTGAAGCGCAGCGGGCATCCCTACGACATCAACGAGGGCGACGGCGCGTTCTACGGCCCCAAGATCGACATCTACGTCACCGACGCGCTGGAGCGCCCCTGGCAGCTCAGCACCATCCAGTTCGACTTCAACCTGCCCGAACGCTTCGATCTCACCTACATCGGCCCGGACGGCCAGCAGCACCGACCCTACATGATCCATCGGGCCTTGATGGGCAGCATGGAGCGCTTCTTCGGCGTGCTCATCGAGCACTATGGCGGCAATTTCCCCGTCTGGCTCGCGCCCGTCCAGGTCAAGCTCATCCCCATCACCGACGATCAGAACGCGTACGCCTACGACATCGCCCGGAAGCTGAAGGAGGCGGGTCTGCGGGTCGAGGTGGATGACAGCGACAGCCGCATGAACGCCAAGATCCGCAACGCCCAGCTGGAAAAGATCCCCTACATGCTCGTGCTGGGCGCGAGGGAGATGGACGCCGGGCAGGTGAACGTGCGTCTGCGCAACGGCAAGCGCCTGGGCGCGATGTCGCTGGAGGACTTTATCGCTCGGGCGCAGGAGGCCATCGAGGCCAAGATCGCCATCTGAGCGGGCGCCACGGCCGCGGCCCGCGGATACCGATGAAAATCTCACGCAAAGACGCTAAAAACGCCAAGGTTTTCTTTACCTCTTTTTCCCTTTGCGACTTTGCGTCTTTGCGTGAGATTAAGTTATTTTCAAA
>CAZDCN010000401.1:0-3296 GCA_964503945.1 uncultured Caldilineales bacterium | reverse complement strand
TCAACGCTGGAGCGTCAATAATTTCTACGGGGTACGCGCTCGCCAGAAGCTGGCCGAAGCGGGGCGGCCCTTGCCCCCTGCGGCCGCGCCCCCTCCAGACGAACCGGGCGCGGTCGCGGCCTGGGTGGTCGCCCTGAAGCCGGGCGCGACGTCCGCAGACCTGGCGCAAACCCCGCCCGAGTTCTCCCTGGTGGAAGAATGGCATCGGCTGGGGGAAAAGGGTCGGGCGCATGGCGAATTGGAGCGTCTGCGCCGGGCCTGGACGGATGATCCCGTCCGGCAATATCAAACGGCTATCTTCGCCCGAGACCTGGGCTACTACGACACCTCCATCCGGGCGGCGCTGCGACTGGCCAATCTCTCGGGTCGGCCTCTCACCGAAGCGCCTCGCGCCATCCAGGAGCTCATTTATCCCACCTATTACAAAGACCTGGTGACATCCTTCGCCCAACAGTTTGCTCTGGACCCGGCCCTCTACTTCGCGCTCATCCGACAGGAATCCCTCTTCTGGGCTCCGGCCGCCAGCCCCGCCGGCGCGCAGGGGCTCACCCAGATCATGCCGGGCACGGGCCGGGGCGCAGCCAGCCAGCTGGGCATGAGCGATTTCGTCTTGAGCGATCTGACGCGGCCCGTGGTCAGCCTCTACCTGGGCGCGTACATCTTCAGCCGGGAACTGAAGCGGGGCGACGGCGATGTGTTCTGGGCCCTGGCGGCCTACAACGCGGGGCCGGGCAACGCCGCGTTCTGGCGGGACCTGGCGGATGGGGATGAGGACCTGTTCGTGGAGCTGATCTCCTTCCGCGAGACCCAGCACTACGTGCGCACCATCACCGTCCAGGCGGAGCACTATCGCCGGTTGTATCCCCACCTGGGCGAAGCGAAGCCGTGAACGGCGGCCCGCGCATACCGAGGAAAATAGGAACGCGGATGCTTCGCCACGCGGATCTGCGCAGATCATTTTTCTGATCGTTGTTTCATCTGCGTTTCATCAGCGTTATCTGCGTACTCCAAAGCTATTTACGAAGCATGGGCCATGAGCGTTTGCACGCCAATGTGGATGAACATGAGATGCGTATTTCGCACTACGTATTCCGTAATGCGTCATGCGTATCGCTCTTAGGTTTTACGCAATACGAAATACGCAATACGTCCCTCGTTGTCTCGGCCAACGTTGTTGCCAAAGCCTTTTCGCAGGCGACGCCAATGGTTATTTTCAAAGCAGCCATGATTCACTACATCAAACTGGGCGGCAGCCTCATCACCGACAAGAATAAGCCTTTCACGCCCCGGCCCTTGGTCATCCAGCGCCTGGCCCGAGAGATCGCGGCTGCACATCGGGCGCGGCCGGACGCGCAGTTCATCATCGGCCATGGCAGCGGCAGCTACGGGCATGTGGCGGGGCGGAAGCACGCCATCCGGTCGGGCGTGGAGGACGCCCGGGGCTGGCGCGGCTTCGCGGAGACCGGCTACATCGCCGGGCAGCTCAACCGATGGGTGCTGGCCGCGTTGCTCAACGCGGGATTGCCCGTCATCAGTCTGCCCCCTTCCGCTCTGGTCGCCTGTATCCAAGGAGAGATCGTTCAGTTCCACACGCAGCCCATCTTCAACGCCCTGACCCATGGTCTCATCCCCCTCCTTTTCGGCGATGTGGCCTTTGATGAGATCCGCGGGGGCGTCATTGTCTCCACCGAAGAGGTGTTCTCCGCCCTGGCCCAGCGCATCCCCCCGGACCGATTGACGTTGGCGGGCGTGGTGGATGGCGTGTACACGGGCGATCCCCTGCGCGATCCCCGCGCCCGACTCATCCCCCGCATCCGCATCAGTGAGCTGGATGCGCTGGATGACGCCCTGGGCGGGTCCCACGGCGTGGATGTGACCGGGGGCATGGCGGGCAAGGTGGCGGAGATGGCGGCGCTGATCCGGCGTTATCCCCACGTGCGCGTCCATCTCATCTCGGGCGAGACGCCGGGCCGTTTGGAACGCCATCTCCTCGACCCCGATCTGCCCTTGGGCACGACGCTTACTTTTTGATATGATGGCGTGGGCCGGAGAACCGCACTGCCGGCTTATCCCGAGCGCTCTCAGCTGCTTTGTAAATAGCACGCGGATGACGCGGATAAGACGCGGATGAACGCAGATCAGAGAAAAATCAGAAAAATGATCCGCGGAAATCCGCGTTGCGAAGCATTCGCGTCATCCGCGTTCCCATTTTCATCGGTATCGGCGGGCAACCGTCCGTGGCGCCTGTGCTGAAAATAAAAAGAACACGGATGAACACGGAAAAACACGGATAATTTCAAAATCTGTGTCCGAAGGTCGTGCAAATCCGTGTCCTCAAACGTAAAGCGTAAAACTCTTACGCATTACGGATTACGCATTACGAACGAACGTCCCGAAATCACTCACGTCATCCTCACCCTACATGCAATCATGACCGCCGATTCCCCTGAACTCACTTTCGAAGAAGCCCTGGCCCAGTTGCAAACCCTGGTGGAAGCTCTGGAGCGGGGCGATGGCAGCCTGGAGGAGAGCCTGGCCCGATACGAGCAGGGCATGAAACTCGTGGCCTATTGCAACGACTTGCTGGACAAGGCCGAATTACGCGTGCGGGAGTTGCTGCCCAACGGCGAGGAAGCTCCCTTTGCCGGGCCTATGGACAGCCGCTCTTAGCGTCACTGGGTGGGCAGGGGCAGGTAGGCGTGCGGCTGCCGGCCCGGGATGCGCAACATCTGGCCCGGGCGTAGCCGCTGGCCCGGACGCAGGTCATTGGCCGCTCGCAGCGCGCGGGCGGAGACCTGGCATGCTCGGGCGATCCGGGCGATGCTCTCTCCCCGGCCAACGCGATGCCAGCCATCGCATGAAAGCGCCGCCCGCGGTCCCCGCTTCACGGGGATTTTCAATCGCTGACCGGGCCTGATGCGGGCGCGCCGCGACAACTCATTGGCCGCTCGAATGGCGCGAGCGGACACCCCAAACTGCTTCGCCACCCGGACCAACGTATCGCCCTCCCTCACCAAATAGATCTGATAGACCTGGGGCGGTTTTTCGGCATGGGCGCGGTGAGGCGTGATGAACGCCAGCAGGAGGAATGCGACGCCGGCAAGCATGAATCGTGAGACCAACGACATGATGCCCTGGGGGAGATGTGGCCGCCTCCACAGCAACTGGGGGATGGTTTCTGTGGAGACGGCTGTCGGGGGACGGGGGTGGGAGCAATGGAACAGTCGGCCACCAAAATGACCGGAGTCATTTTATCATGATTCGGTGAAGGGGCCAAATCGGGCCAGAGCGGGGTT
>CAZDCN010000400.1:0-3300 GCA_964503945.1 uncultured Caldilineales bacterium | reverse complement strand
CGGCGTCGTTTCGTAGCCCGGAGCTTCAGCTCCGGGTGATCTTGCGCAGCCTCACTTGCGACCTGCCACCTGCCACTTGCGACCTGCCACCTGCCCCTGGCCACCATTTTCATCATTATCGGCCTTCAGCCAGCCAGGCCCGGGCGCGGCGGATGAAGGTCTTCTCCGATTCGAAAGTGAGCAGGGCCTCGGCCTCATCCAGCGAGGAGGCCCAGAGGGGCTGGAACAGCGCTTCT
The DNA here is from genome assembly GCA_964503945.1 of uncultured Caldilineales bacterium. Classification (GTDB taxonomy): domain Bacteria; phylum Chloroflexota; class Anaerolineae; order J102; family J102; genus M2005. Next base: position 3,064 of record CAZDCN010000400.1, on the reverse strand, counting down.
TCGGAATGCGGATGGGGATGATGGGAGGGCTGGCGGTCGGGCCGGGTCAGGCGCATGAGATAGTAGCGTTCATCTCGGATGACGCGTTTGTTTCGGAAATCGAATTCATTGTGCAACTCGCCCAGGTCCGCCACCAGGGCGAGATGGCAGTAGCCGCTCTCTTCGCACACCTCTCGCAAGGCGGCCTCCTCGGGCGTCTCTCCCGGCTCGATGTGGCCCTTGGGCAGACGGATCTCCAGGTTGGGCGTGTCCGTTCGGCGCACTTCCCGTTGCAAAAGCAGCACGCGCCCCTGTTCATCGAGCACGACACCGCCCGCAGCCCGATAGCGTTTGATCTTCTTCCCAGCCACGGGCTATTCCCCTTGCGTCACGAAAATGTCCGCGGGGTCCCTCTCGCTCGGTCCTGAATCCCCATCTTCATCCACCATCAGAATCCCGAACATCACCTGGCCCAGCTTGATGCGGTCGCCGTGGGTGAGCACGCGGCGCTGCACCTTTTCGCCATTGACGTAAACGCCGTTGGCGCTGGCCAGGTCGTAGATGACAAATGCGCCCTTCTCGTAGCGAATGCGCGCGTGCTGACGGGAGATGGTGAGGTCCTCCACGACCACGTCATTGTGATCGGGCTCGCGGCCGATGTCGGTGATGCGATGCAAACGGTATTCGTTGCCCGCAAAGGGGCCGTTGAGGATGACGACCCAGGCCAGGGGGAGTTCGTTGTCCATGGCGTTTTTGATGCGGATGGTGTCGCTGGCCGTGGGCGTGATGCGCTGGGGCGTGATCTTTTCCTTCGTGGTCACGGGTCGCACCCCGCGCGGCGGGGTGACGACGCGCCCCAACGGATTGGAATCCGCGGTCGCGCCTTCATGGGCCAGCGCAAGGGCCTCTTCCGTTCCGTTGACGTCCTCTTCAAGCTCTGGATAGCTCACCTTTACGCCCAACCCATACAACAGCAGGCTGAGGAGAGCGAGGACGGCCGCGGCCATGCCTGCCGCGGCCAGGAGATTGATCAACGCGGGGGGAAGGCCAACGGCCAGATGCGGGGCAAAGCTGAGGACCACGCTGGGGATGACGACTATGGCCATGAGCAGAGAAAGCCAGCGCCAGAGGGACGCGCGGTAGCCGTTGCTCTGGGAATCGAAGAAAATCCACAGCGTGGTCACAAAGGTGATGGCGAAGGCGATGGCCACGCCCCAGGCGTACCACGCGCTGATCAGGCCGGCCATGTCGGGCGGAAAACTCATAAGCGGTTAGAGATGCTTGTAGGCAAACAGCGTTTCACCGATGGCGATGCGGTCTTCGTCCTCCAACAATTGGCGCACGACCCGGGTTTTGTTGACAAAGACGCCGTTGACGCTGGCCAGGTCCTGGATGTAGACCTGGGGGCGGCCAATGCCCGATTCCACCAGCAAACGAGCGTGATGTCGGGAGACGGTTTCGTCCTCCAGGATGATGTCGTTGTCTTCCGCCCGGCCGATGGTGAGGCCGGTTTTGGGGATGCGATAGAGCTTCCCCCGGCGGGGGCCATTGAGCGCGACCAGCCACGCCAGCGTGGGGGATTCATCGGAGACCAGGAGGGTGGAGGGCGAGGAGGACGTTCTGACCGCGTCCATGTCGGGCGAGAGGGGAGAATTCGGTGCGTTCATCTTTCAAAATCCGTGGGCGCAATTTCAGGCCCTTTCAGGGCAGCGTAAGGAGAAGACCAGGGTGGTTGCGCCCAGCCGAATGATATCCTGCTCGTGCAAACGCGCTTCCTGAATGCGCTTTCCGTTGAGGAAGGAGCCGTTGGTGCTTTCCAGGTCCAGGAGATAGAAGCCGTCATGCTGGCGGCGGATGCGGGCGTGGCGAGCGCTGACGGTGGGGTCCGTCAGCAACACATCCGCCAGGGTGGGGTGGCGTCCGATGAGGATGTCTTCTTTGTAGATGTCAAAGCGTTTGCCTTCATCGGGGCCCGAGGCGGCGGTGAGACAGAAGGTGGGGGGCAACGCCGCCTGGGAGAGGGCCTCCGGCGCCGCGGGCATGGCGACGGTGGGCGCGCTATGAATGGTGTCGTAGCGCACCTCCGGCTGGGCGGGGAATGCAGGCTGCACGGAAGGAGAAGGCGGGATGGGCTGGGGAGAGACGGGCTGCGCCTTCACCGCGCCGGCCCCGGATGGCGCGGGGGCAGCGCGGGGGGCCGCGGGTTTGGGAGGGGTTTTCAGGAAGTAGATGAAAATGAGCGCGAAGAGGATGAATGCGCCCGAGGCGATGCCCATGGCCTTGGGCGAGTTGACATAGAAGGCCATGAAAAATGCCAGGGCCGCCAAAGAGGCCAGCATGCCCAGAAAGCTGAGAAAGAGGGTGGCAGACCAGCCCCAGAGGCGTTGTTGCCAGAGGCCTCGGAAAAGCAGGGTGGCGATGCCCGCCGTCATCAGCGGGGGCGCCGCCAACAGGTTGATGTAGGTCACCGGCAGCTCCAGACGGGTGAAGAGCATGATCATGGCCTCGTTTCCCCCGGGAAAGAGGACATATCGGGCCGCGATCACCAACGTCAGGATCGCCAGAAGCAGATAGAGCAGGGCGACCAGGGTGACGCCCAGGGGGCGAGAGGAGGTTGTGCTCATAAGCGAAAACCGATGGTGCGGCTAGATTATCGCATCACCTGACGGCATTGTCAATCGCGTTTCGATGACTCTCGCCACATTTCCAGCAGACGGTCCAGATCTTCAGGTTGGCGGATGGTCTGCACCTGGCGCACGAATGTGGCGAGATCGGGCGTGAGGGATCGTAGTTCTCGCAGCTTGGGCCCGATGGGATCGGTGGACGCGCTGGTGGTGGCGTAGGTTCCGTGAAAGGCGAAGTAGGCCTGGTTCAGTTTGCGGATGGGGTAGCCATGTTCGACGAATTCCCGGCGGCGGGCTTCCATGTAGGCTTCCGCTTCCTCGACTTTGCCCTGGGCCAGCAGTTCATCCACCTTCAAACGCGTGCGCCGCATTTCGATTTGGAAATCGAACTTGTTGGGATCGGGTGGAGGCAATTGGGCGGGGCTTTCGGGCAACGGTTGGGGTGTGGGCTTGGGGATGTC
>CAZDCN010000399.1:0-3308 GCA_964503945.1 uncultured Caldilineales bacterium | reverse complement strand
GGCGTGTCGGCGTGTGAGCGTGTGAGCGTGGGAGCGTTCGTTTTTTGGCTCACGCCTTCGGGAGGTGGGGGCGGAGGTGAAAGCTCACCGCCTGGAGCGGGGCGCGGCGCGTTTGGCGCGGAAAGCTTTGATCTCCTGAGCCCGCCCGTCGGGATAGATGCGGTAGTGGCGGATGTATTTGGGCGGGATTTCGAAGGCGAACTGGGAGGGATGGCGGAAGAAGCCGTCCTCCCGGTCGTTGGTGGAGAAGAGATAAACGGCCTTCTGCGCCCGGGTGAGGCCCACGTAGAAGACGCGGCGCTCCTCGTCCAGCTTGCGCCGGTCGTCCAGGCTGCGCCAGATGGGCAGGTTCTCCTGCTCCACGCCGAGGATGATGACGATGGGGAATTCCGCGCCTTTGGCGTTGTGCAGGGTCATCAGGGTGATGGCGTCGGGCCGGGCCTCGTGGGCGAAGGTGTCCGCGTTGTTCAGCAGGGCCTGATAATCGAGAAAGGCGCGCAGGGTATGATCCTGGCCGTACTTTTTGAACGCGGCCACGTGCTCAAGGAACAGGCGGCGCAACTCCTCCCAATCGTCATCCTCCTCATCCCGCCGGGGAGCGTGGTCCGCCAGCTCGCGGGCCAGTCCCATGGCCTGCAATGCCAGCTCGGGCGGGAGCGCGTCCAGCAGCGGCTCCACCGCGGCGGGATGACCCGCGAGCACGCGCGCGGCCCCATCCAGCAGCATGGCCCGGAACTCACTGTCCATCCTCGCCCCGGCCAGCAGACTCAACCCCACCAGAGGCAGGAACTCCGCCAGGGCCTCTTGTTCCTTTTCGGCCAGGAGATAGTCGGTGAGCAGGTAGAAGAGGTCCGCGTTCACCTGCAGGTCTTCCAGGGCCCGATGGCGGATGGGGCCTTGGTGCAGGCCCAGGCTCTGGCTGAGATGCTCCAGGGAGAAGTGGCGGGCGTCGGGGAGCAGGCGTCGGGCCAGGCGCAGGGTGTCGATGTAGAGGGGGTAGAAGCCCCGGCCTTCCACCTCGCCCCGGGCCTTGTCGATGAAACGGTTGTCGAAGCGGGCGATGTTGTGGCCCGCCACCACGTCCTCGCCGATGTAGGCCAGAAAGCGGGGCAGCGCGTCCGCGATGTCGGGCGCGTCCGCCACATCCTCATAGCGGATGCCGTGGACTTTCGTGGCGGCCCGGGGGATGTAGCCCCGCCGGGGGCGCACCAGGGAGCGGAAGGGCTCGCCCGCGGGCCGGCCCCCCTCGTAGGCCCAGGCCGCGATCTCCACCAACTCATCCCGGCGCACGCTGGTCCCCGTGGTCTCCACATCGTAGAAGATGAAGCGCCCCTGGGCCAGACGCTCGTAGCTGAGGAGGAGCTGCTGGGCCAAACGCCAGGCCCACAGGGTCTGGGGAAGTTGCAACGGGTCGGGAAACGTGATGAGGTCGGGGAGCGGGGGCGCGGCGTCGGGGTCGCCGAAGTAGATGGCGGGGCCGACGTCCGCGTCGATGGCTTTCGCGGGGCGCGCGGGCGCATCCACCGCCAGGTAGTCGGCCAGGGCGCTTTGCAAAAGCCGCGCGGCCAGGTGCGCGTCCAGGCTGTCATCGTGGAGGATGACCGGGGTCGCGCCCGCGTCCAGCCAGGCCCGCAGCCGCGCGACCGCGTCGGGCGTACGGGTCAGGTCCATCAACCGGGCCAGGAGCTCGCGGTCCCGACGTCGCCAGGGGGAGCGCAGCGCCTCCAGCTGGGTGAAGATGGCCTCGACCGCGTCCCCCGCGTCGCTCTCCAACCCGGGCAAGCGTTCTCGGGCCAGCCGCCGCAGCCGCTGCAGGTGACGCCGGGTCAGGGGCGTGATCTCGGGAAACGCGTCCAATTGGTCCATGAACTCCACCAGGTTGACGTTCCGCTCCTGCGCCAGCCGCCGCAACTGCACCATGGTCAGCTCGTCGATCTGATGCACGGGGAAGTTGAGGACGCTGGCGAGATCATCCTCGTGGAGGGCGCGGGCCATTTGCAGATAGCGCACCACCTCCCTGGCCTGATGCCGGTCGAAAAAGCTCTTGGGACGCACCCGCTGCACGTTGAAGCCCGCTTCCAGCAGGGCCTGCTCCGCGGGCTCGCCCAGGCGGTGGGTGCGATAGAGGATGGCGATATCGCCCTGGGTGACGCCCCGCTCCGCCATGAGCTTGCGGATGAGCGCGATGAGCCATTGCTGCTCCTGGCGCACATGGCGGAAGATGTAGTGGTAGATGGGCGCGTCCTCGGCGTCGGCCCGGCTTTGCATGAAGTTGCGGCGGGCGTCGGGCTTGCGCTCTCGGGCGATGAGATGCTGCGCGCCGTAGAGGATGCTGGGGGGGCAGCGATAGCTGTAGGGGAGCTTGATGATGACCGGATCGTAGCGGCGGATGAACGCGTCCACGAAGCCGGGGACCGAGCCGCGCCAGCCGTAGATGGTCTGATCGTCGTCGGCCACCGCGGTGATGCTGGACGCGGGCGGGGCCAGCAGAGAGATCAGTTCATATTGGGCTTTGTTGATGTCCTGGTATTCATCCACCAGGATGTGTTGGAGGGTGCGGCGATAGAACTCCCGCACTTCCTCCTCCTGGCGCAAAAGCTGCACCGCGAAACGGAGGAGATCGTCGAAATCCAGCCGTCGATGCTCCCGCAGCCAGGCTTCATACCCGCGCATGACTTCGGTCACCGCGGGGTCCTCCTCTTCCACCCCTTCGGGGTTCAGCAGCAGGCTTTTGGCCTGCCCGATGCGGGCCGCGATCTCCCCCACTGCGTACTGTTCCCGACTCAGGTTCAGCAGACGCAGCTGGCGGGCGATGGCCAGCCGCTGTTCGTCCTCGTCGATGACCATGAAATCGGAAGGGATGCCGATGCGGTCGCCGAACTTGCGCAGGATGCGCATGGCCGCGGCGTGAAATGTGTGAATCCACACCCCCTCGGCCCGATTTCCCAGCAGATGAAAGAGCCGTTCCCGCATCTCCTCCGCGGCCCGGTTGGTGAAGGTGACGGCCAGGACGCTTTCGGGCAGGGCGTCTTCTTCCTCCACCAGCCAGACGACGCGGCGGGTGATGATGCGGGTTTTGCCGCTGCCCGGCCCGGCCAGCACCAGCAGGGGGCCGGGCTGGTGGGTGACAGCTTTGCGTTGGGGTTCGTTGAGCTCGTCCAACCAATCGATGCTTTCCATAACGCGTTGTATCTGTTCCGTAAATAAACGTCGCCTCATTTGCGAAAAGGCTTTAGCGGCCATGTTGGCCGAGGCGGCAAGGAACGTATTCCGTATTGCGTATTGCGTAAAATTCAAAGCATTACGCA
>CAZDCN010000398.1:0-3315 GCA_964503945.1 uncultured Caldilineales bacterium | reverse complement strand
GATGGCCCAGGCAGACGCCCAGGATGGGGACCCGACCGTGGAAGGCTCGGATGACCTCGTTGGAGACGCCCGCGTCTTCGGGCGCGCCCGGGCCGGGCGAGATGACGATGTGGGTGGGCTTCCGGGCCTGAAGTTCTTCGGGGGTGATGGCGTCATTGCGCCACACCCGCACCTCCGCGCCCAACTCGCCCAGATACTGCACCAGGTTGTAGGTGAAGGAATCGTAGTTATCAATCACGGCTATCATAAACAGACTCCAGGTAGTTCAGAAAGACACAAATAGGAAGAAACACAAATGAAAGGTTTAGGTTGGTAGGATGAGATTGAGTTGCAATTGCCGAGGACTGAAGTTCGCCAGAATGCCGAAGGGAAATCCAAGGTTTTTGAGATAAGAGTGCATACGGGTCAGATCGTATTGGGCGTTAGACCTGGGAAGGGCCGTGAGATGGATCAGGCAGGTTTTTTCGACAGCGATAAAGGGAGTACGGTGAAGAGCAATGGTTTTCCCTTGCCATCGTGCCGGGACTTCTACGTCCTTTTGAAAGGACATGCCCTGATGCGCCAATTCGATGAGCAAGAGTCGTCTGTAGATGGCGTCGGAATATCCAAGGCCAAACGTTTCACCCAAAAAGATCAAAATCGATTTCAATCGTTGTGCAAGCGAATCATTGTCGCCGAAAAGGACTGCCGCCTCCCAATTGTCGCGAATGCGAAGGCGCGGCTCCTCCCAAATGATGCGTCTGGTTCTGACTTTTGCCGGAGCCAAGTTTACCAAAAGGCCAAGGGACATGCTGTAGAATTTCAGGTAATGGAGGAGTTGGGCGATGTGTTCGCTGGGAAACGACGTCTGATAAGGTAGGACTTTCAGTTCGAGGATGATTTTACGCCAAGCTATTAGATCGGGTTCGAGGATGTGGACTGTCTGACCGCGATGTCGGAGCGCCTTTCGAGGTTTGGATTCAACTAACACGCCCGCATCTTTCAGCCTACGCACCAGGGCGTGATGGTAAATGTGCTCAGACCATCCTGCGCCCAGCTCATTGCGAACGGCATAAATATGTCCTTGGATTTCATAAACCTCGCGCTTGTACAAAAACTTCTCCGCCATTGATTCCTTTTTCTATCTATTTGTGTTTCTTCTATTTGTGTTTATTTTTGCTGTTTGGCGAGGCGTTTGCGGCGGCGCTCGGCCCGGCGGCTGATGCGGTTCCACACGCCCGTGAGGCCCATGGCTTTCTTCACCGCGATGATGGTCTGGCGGGCTTCCTCCCGCATACGCATGGTGCCCTGGTAGATGATTTCATCCACGTATCCCGCGTCCGCCTCGATGGCCGCGCGGCGCTCCCGGATGGGGTCCAGGAAGTGGTTGAGGGCGATGGCCAGCTTCTCCTTCACTTCCACGTCGCCCACCTGGCCCGCGCGATACCGGGCCTTCAAATCCTCCACCTCAGCCCTGTTGGGGTTGAACACGTCGTGGTAGATGAACACCGGGTTGCCCTCCACCCGGCCCGGGATGTGGGCGTGAATGCGGTTGGGGTCGGTGTACATGCGGAAGACCTTCTTGCGCACGGTTTTGGCGTCGTCGCTGAGCATGATGGCGTTGCCCAGGCTTTTGCTCATCTTGGCCTGGCCGTCGATGCCCACCAGGGTGCCGGTCTCAGGTACCAACGCGTCGGGGATGGGGAAGACCTCGCCGTACATGCGGTTGAAGCGCCGGGCGATCTCCCGGGTGATCTCCACATGGGCCAGGTTGTCCTTGCCCACGGGCACGAGATGCGCGCGGGGGAGGAGGATGTCCGCGGCCTGGAGCACGGGATAGCCCAGGAGGCCGTAGGGCATCTCCTCTTTGTGCGCGGCCCGGGCCATGTCCTTGAGGCTGGGCAGGCGCTCCAGCCGGGGCACCGTGACCAGGTTCTGGAAGAGGGTGTTGAGCTCGTAGGTTTCGTGCACCGCGGATTGGAGGTAGAAGGTGACCAGGTCGGGATCGATGCCGCATGCGATCTGGTCGATGACCATCTGCCGGGCGTTTTCATCGATCTGGGCGATGTCCTCCTTCGTGTTCTTGGTGGTGAGCATGTGCAGGTCTGCGATGAGGAGGAAGGTTTCGTATTCGTGTTGCAACGCCACGCGGGCCTTGATGGAGCCCACATAGTGGCCCAGGTGGAGTCGGCCCGTGGGCCGGTCGCCGGTGAGAATGCGTTTTTGAGGCATCATGTCTCTCCTTATGTCATTTCGTTTGGGTTGGTTTTTTGCTCTGGTTATGCTAAAATGTGAAAAAGTTTGGAAAGCTTCACATAGAGGATGTTCTCATGGCTGTTGCCAAAGTTTTGACCAAAAGTCGGTTGCACGATAAAAAACAGGATGCGTCATACTGGAAGAATCGATCTTTTCAGGAGCGACTTGCAGCCTTAGAGGACATTCGACGCGAATACCATCGGTGGCGGTACGGTGCTGAACCGAGACTTCAAAGAGTTTATCGAATCGTTAAACGATAATGGCGTCCGATATCTCGTGGTGGGAGGATATGCCGTAGCGCTTCATGGGTATCCCCGTTACACCAAAGATATCGATATCTGGCTGGAGAGGACGCCAGAAAATGCCAAACGGGCGATTGATGCGTTGAATCAGTTTGGATTTGGATCGTTGGGATTGCAAGCAGCAGATTTTTTGGAGCCGGATCAAATCATACAATTGGGATATCCGCCCGCCCGGATCGATTTGTTAACCACGATTCCGGGAGTGTCTTTCGATGAATGCTATAAAAGTCGGGTGGTAGTCGACGTGGATGGCGTTCAGGTTAACTTCATCGATCTGGAAAATCTCAAGAAAAGCAAGCGCGCTTCTGGTCGTTATCAAGACCTGGCAGATCTGGAAAATCTGTTATAGCAGGCCTTTTTCCGCCCGTTCCACCGCGACGGCCAGGGCCCGGGCTTTGTTGTGGGTCTCGTTGTATTCGTAGGTGGGGTCGCTGTCGGCCACGATGCCCGCGCCCGCCTGCACGTGGCACATCTCGCCCTGCATGACGATGGTGCGGATGGCGATGCACGTGTCCATGTTGCCGTCGTAGCCGATGTAGCCCACCGCGCCCGCGTAGGGCCCGCGACGCACGCCCTCCAGCTCCTCGATGATCTCCATGGCCCGCACCTTGGGCGCGCCGGAGACGGTGCCCGCGGGGAAGGTGGCGGCCAGCAGGTCGAACGCGTCCAGGCCGTCGTCCAACGCCCCCACCACGTCACTGACGATGTGCATCACATGGCTGAAGCGCTCCACCGCCATCAGGGTGGGGACTTGCACCGTGCCATATTTGCACACCCG
>CAZDCN010000397.1:0-3318 GCA_964503945.1 uncultured Caldilineales bacterium | reverse complement strand
ACGTGGTTGCCAAAGCCTTTTCGCCAGCGACGCCAATGTTTATTTTCAAAGCAGGTTCCATGTGCGGCTGCACGCCGATATCGATGAAAAAAGGTGGCAAGTGGCAGGTGGCAGGTAAAGTTACTTGCGACCTGCGACTTGCAAACCTGCTACTCATCGCCGGGCCTGGTAGTTGGGCGCTTCTTTGGTGATGATCACGTCGTGGGGATGGCTTTCGATGAGCCCGGCGTTGGTGATGCGCACGAAGCGGGTCTGGGTGCGCAATTCCTCCAGATTCCGCGCGCCCACGTAGCCCATGCCGCTGCGCAGCCCGCCCATGAGCTGGAACACATAGTCCTTGAGATAACCTTTGTAAGGCACCTGGCCTTCGATGCCTTCGGGCACGAGCTTGCCGCCGATGTTGCCCGGCTGGTTGTTTCCCTGGGCCGTCTGATAGCGGTCGCGGGCCCGGCCCTTCATCGCGCCCAAGGAGCCCATGCCCCGATATTCCTTGAAACGGCGGCCCTCGTAGATGATGATCTCCCCGGGCGCTTCATCCAGCCCGGCCAGCAGGCTGCCCAGCATGACCGCGTGCGCGCCCGCGGCCAGGGCCTTGACGATGTCGCCCGAGTATTTGATCCCGCCGTCCGCGATGATGGGCTTGCCCAGGTCGCGGGCCGCGGCCGCGCTGGCCATGATGGCCGTGATCTGGGGCATGCCCGCGCCCGCCACGACGCGCGTCGTGCAGATGGAGCCCGCGCCCACGCCCACCTTGACCGCGTCGGCCCCGGCTTCCACCAACGCCCGCACCCCCTCCCCGGTGACCACATTCCCGGCCAGGATGGGCAGCTCGGGCCAGGTCTGGCGGATGCGGCGGATGGTCTCGATGACGCTTTTCGTGTGACCGTGCGCGGTGTCAATGGCCACCGCGTCCACCTCGACCGCCACCAGGGCCTCGGTGCGGGCCAGAGCCGCATCGCCCACGCCGATGGCCGCGGCCGCCAGCAGTCGCCCCTGATCGTCCTGAGCCGCGTGGGGAAAGTCTTGGCGCTTGAGGATGTCCTTGTAGGTGATGAGCCCCTTGAGAAAGCCGTGGTCATCCACCAGAGGCAGCTTTTCGATGCGGTATGTGTGCAAAATCTCCTGGGCTTCTTCCAGGGTCGCGCCTGGAGACGCGGTGATCAAATTCTCGCTGGTCATGAAATCCCGCACGGGCTGGTCCCCATGGCGGGCGAAGCGGATGTCGCGGTTGGTGAGGATGCCCACCAGTCGGCCCGCGTCATCCACAATGGGCACGCCCGAGATGCGGTAGTGGGCCATGATGGCCTCGGCCTCGGCCAGGGTGGCGTCGGGGGGCAGGGTGACGGGGTCCACGATCATGCCCGACTGGGAGCGTTTCACCTTGTCCACCTCCCGGGCCTGGTCCTCGATGCTGAGGTTGCGGTGGATGACGCCCAGCCCGCCCTGGCGGGCCAGGGCGATGGCCAGCCGGGCCTCGGTCACCGTGTCCATGGCCGCGGAAAGGAGGGGGATGTTCAGTTTGAGGCGAGGATGCAGTTCGGTGCTCAAGTCCACTTCAGAGGGCAGGATGTCGGCGTAGGCGGGGACCAGGAGCACGTCGTCAAAGGTCAGGGCTTCGGGGATGGTTGAATGGGGCATGGGGTTCTCCAAAATGCATGGGGATAGGACGTTGGATGCGCTAGTCGGTATGAGACGTCAGTGACAAATCAGGCCCTGGGATTCCAGAAAGTTCGCCAGCTCTCGGGCGGCCAGGGCGTGGCCCTCCGGGTTCCAGTGACCATCCACCGGGTAGTGCAGCAACCGCCGCCGCTCCCGATAGGCCCGGCGAAAGGCGGGGCGCAGGTCGAGCGCGGGGATGTCTTCCGCGGCCAGCACGGCCAGCATGTGCTCGTGCGCGGCCTCGGGCGAGAAGTCGGTGCTGCGCAAGGGGGGATATTGGGCCTGGAGACGTCGCCAGAAGCGGGGATACACTTCCTCGGGCGCGTTGGCCAGCACGGCCACCAGGTCCGCGCCCAGGGCTTCCGCTTCGCGCTTCATCTCGGCCAGGATGGCCGCGGTCACTTCGCTGGCCCGTTGCCAGTCCTCATCGTAATCCATGCGATAGGCGTTGAAGGTGATGGGGAAGTAGTCCTCGCCCTGGGCCAGGTTGCGGGTCTCTCGGCCCGGTTGGATCAGTCCCAGCCGGGCCAGTTTCGCGGCGAATTCGGGCGCGGCCAGGCGGATGCGGGGATCGAACCAACGCCAGAAGTGGGAATGGTGGAAAAGCCATGCACCCGCCGGGGCGAGAGGCCCGGGAGGCGTCTCTTTCGCTTCGACCACTTTATCTTGCCGCTGCACGGGCGGGGCTTTCTCGGGATCGTAAGGAAACAGCTCCAGCCGGAGTTTGCCATCCACCATCCGGAAGTAGGGCTTCAGATTCGCGCCCATATTGGCCGATTCCAGGGGCTGGTAGTTGTTCATGAAGTCGTTGCGAGGGAAAATCTGCAGGATGATGAGGTCGGGATGATATTTGTAGCCCTCATGTTCCAGCCAGAGAAGCTCCTGGTCGTTGCCCCATCCCCCCACCCCCGCGTTGATAACCTCCACCCGGCAGCCTTTTTCGTTGAGGATGCGGGCCAGTTGCTGGCCGAAAGTCTCTTCCAGCTCCACCTGAATGGCCTCGGTGAAGGAATCGCCGAGGACGAGGATGCGATAGACGCCCGGCGGCTTTTCATAGCCGATCTCCTCAGGGCTGCGCAATCCCAGGCTGTTGATTTTCACCCCCACATCGTACTCATAGACATCGTTGAAGGAGCGCCCCGCCGCGCCCGGCTGTGCGCTCCACCCGGTGATGGGATCGGGCGTTTTCCAGAACCAGCCCATGTTCTCCACCGGGCGCACGGGGACGAAGAGGCGGAAAAAGATCTCCAGCGCCGCGAAGAAAAGGAGGATGCTGAGCAGGGTTGAACCCAAAATCCTAAGGACCTTCATGGCTACAAGTTTACCCCGATTCCCGCCATTTTTCATAGCCAACAGGCGCGCGATTGAAAAGCAGATGCCAGGAGCGGCGGCGCGCCGATATGGATGAAAATGGGATGCGTATTCCGTACTACGTATTCCGTAATGCGTATCGCTCTTAGGTTTTACGCAATACGAAATACGCAATACGTCCCTCGTTGCCTCGGCCAACGTGGCCGCTAAAGCCTTTTCGCAACCGTTGCCGACATTGATTTACGAAGCAGGCGCCATGAGCGTTTGCACGCCAATAAGGATGAAAATGACGATCGTCCGAAGTCCAAAGTCCGAAGTCCAAAGTCGGATAGGCCGCCATCGTCACCG
>CAZDCN010000396.1:0-3323 GCA_964503945.1 uncultured Caldilineales bacterium | reverse complement strand
CAAGCGTGCGGCGCTTTTTTTATTGGACGTAGGCGGGGCTTTTGTGCGACAATGAGAGACCATGAAGACGTTGATTATCGGCCTGGATGGCGGCACATGGGACCTGTTCGGGCCTCTGTGTGATCTGGACGTCATGCCCAATCTGGCTGCATTGCGCGCCCGCAGCGCCTGGGGCCCGTTGCGCTCCACGCAGCCTCCCTTCACCGCGCCCGCGTGGGCCAGCTTCGCCACCGGCGTCAACCCCGGCAAGCACGGCGTCCTCAACTTCATCCAGGCGGGAAATTCCCCCGCGGCCTTGCTGCGCGGGCAGGGAACGCCCGTGAATAGCACCCACATCCGCGCGCCCCTGCTGTGGGAATACTTCAGCGCCCGCGGCAGACCCACCGGCGTCATCAACGTCCCCCTCAGCTATCCCCTGCGACCCGTGCAGGGCTTCGCCATCAGCGGCATGCTCACCCCGCCCCAGGCCCGAAACTGGGCGCATCCTCCCGATCTCCTTCCGGACCTGCATGGCTACATCATCGACCTGGACTATGGCCGCCCCGGCCAACCCCTCACCCTCGACGACCTGCCTCCGCCCCTGGTCATGTTGGATGACATCCTGCAGATGACCGAACGGCGGGGCGTGCATGCGTTGCGTCTTATGCAGACCCGGCCCTGGGACGCGTTCATGGTCGTCTTCACCGGCACGGACCGCATCTCTCATCACTTCTGGCATTATCTGTCGCCCGAGCATGGCGACCTGGCCCCCCGCCTCGATGTGCGCATCGCCGACAAACTGAGCGACTACTTCGACCTGTTGGATCAGATCCTGGGCGCGCTGGTGAAGAACGCGGGCCGCGACGCGGCCATCCTCATCCTCTCCGACCACGGCTTCGGGCCCGCGGCCCGGCATTGGGTGCATCTCAACAACTGGCTGCTGGAGCTGGACCTGTTGCGTCTGCGCGTGGGCAAGGCGGGATGGATGCAGCGCCTCAAACGGGGCGCGCCCTGGCTCACCGACATGGCCAAACGCATCCTCCCCACCGAAGCGCGCAAAGCTGTGAAACAGCATGGCAGCCTGGCCGACGCCATGGACTGGGAGAACACCCTGGCCTGGGCCATGCCCCTCTACAACAACGTGGCCGGAGTCTATCTGCATCGCACGGGACACAAACCTCCGGGCCCGGTCAGCCCCGCGGCCGCGCCCAAACTCATCGACTTCATCGTGGAGCAGGCCCGACTCCTTCGCATCCCTGGCGCGGATCGCCCCCTGTTCACCGCCATCGAACTGGGAGCCGACATCTATCACGGACCCCACGCCCGCGGCTTCCCCGACATCATCCTCACCCTGGACCCCGGCTACGCGGCCGTGCCCACCCTGGGCTCCACCCTCATCACCCCCATCCCGCCGGGCCAGCTCCTGCGTAGCGGCGACCATCGTCCCCACGGCATGTTCCTGGCCGCGGGCCCCGCCGTCCAGCCGGGACGCCTTCGCGCCGCGCCCCGACTCATCGACCTCGCCCCCACCATCCTCCACCTGGCCGACCTGCCCATCCCCAAAAGTATGGACGGCCAGGTCATCGAAGCCATCTTCCATCCCCGCTGGCTGGCCGCGCATCCCCCCAAACCGGGGCCCGACCTGCCTCCGCCCGACCCCGTCGCGGCCCTCACGCCCGATGAACAGGCCGCCATCGCCGACCGTCTCCGCGGCCTGGGCTACATGACTTGATCCCTCCCCCATGCTCCTCATCCTCGGTCTCGACGGCGCGGATTGGCGCATTCTCGACCCCTGGCTGCGGGCGGGGCATCTGCCCGCGCTGGCCGAGCTCAAGGCCCGCAGCCGTTGGAGCGGCCTGCAATCCACCATCCGCCCCGAATCCTCCGTGGCCTGGGCCGCCTTCGCCACCGGCGTGAATCCGGGCAAGCATGGCGTCTTCGGATTCGTCGCCCAGCAGCCTCATAGCTACGCCGTCGCTCTGAACACCGCGGCCTCGGTGCGGGCGACGCCCTTTTGGCGACAAGCCGCGGCCGCGGGCCAACGCCTGGCCCTCTTCAACATCCCCATGACCTACCCGCCCGCGCCCCTGCCCCGCGGCGTCGTGGTCGCGGGCATGCTCACGCCCGACACCCGCAGCCCTTTCACGCAACCGCCCGACCTGCGGGAACGGCTGCTGGCCGCAGTCCCCGACTACGTCATCCATGTGGAGCGCACCGGCATGGACCTGGGCGACTTCATTCGGGCCACCCGCCGGGCCATCGACGCCCGGGGGCGGGCCATGCGCTGGTTGCTGAATCAGGAGGATTGGGATGCATTCATCGGCGTATTCACCGCCACCGACCGCCTTCAACATTACGCCCTGCACCTCCTGCATCCCGATCACCCGCGCCACGACCCGGCCCAGGCCCGCGGTCTGCTGCCCGAGCTGCTGGCCGCGTATCAGGCCCTGGATGAGGCCGTGGCCGGGTTGTTGCAGGATGTGGGAAAGGAGGCCACGGTCATCCTCCTCTCCGACCACGGTTTCAGCCCCGTGGCCCGGGCCTTCTATGTGAACGTTTTTCTGGAGCAAGCCGGGTGGCTGGTTTGGAAGCGGCCTCCGGCGCAGAAGCCGGGCCTGTGGCGACGCCTGCGCCGTCAGCCCGCGCTGCGTCGGCTCAAGCGCGCGCTGCCCGGCCTGCGCGATGTGCGACGCCCGCCCGCGCTCGCGCCCTGGCTGGACGCCATCGACTGGAGCCGCACCCGCGCGGTCTACAGCCCCGTGGGCGGGATTCGCTTCAACGTGCGGGGCCGAGAGCCCCTGGGCATCGTGGAGGAGAGCGCGTTGGACGGGCTGATGGAGGCGTTGACCGAGGCGCTGATGGCCGTTCGCGACCCGGTCACGGGCCGATCGCCCATCGGGCGCGTCTATCGACGGGAGGCGCTGTACGCGGGCCCGTGGGTGCATCTCGCGCCCGACCTCATCCTCGAACCCCGGCGGGATGATCCTGACCCCGGTCAGAATGGACTGATCCGCGCGGGCTACGCGGCCCAACCCTTTGCCGACAGCGGCCATCTCACCGGCAACCACGCGCTGCGCGGCATTTTGGCCGCGGCCGGGCCCGGAATCACGCCGGGGGAAAGCCCCGACGCCCGGCTGCTGGACCTGGCCCCCACCCTCCTCCACCTGCTGGGCCTGCCCGCGCTGGCCCACATGGATGGCCGGGCGTTGGATTTCGCGCCGGGGCCGGCGCCCCGCGCGGAAGCGTCCCCCGCGTCCGACCTCGCGCCCGACGCGGATCTCAGCCCCGACGACCGACGTCTCATCCAGGAGCGCCTGCGCGGCCTGGGCTATCTGGATGGCTGA
>CAZDCN010000395.1:0-3341 GCA_964503945.1 uncultured Caldilineales bacterium | reverse complement strand
GCTCCACCGCCCGATAGTGAGCGAAGAAGGGCTCCATGTCCTCCACCAGGTCCTTGATGACCTTGAGGCCGCGGATGGGTTCGACGGTGATGGTGGGCATCACATCCCGCACCAGGGTCTTGCAGGCCAGACGGTTGTGCCCATTGATCACCATGGCGTCGGAGCCGCAGACGCCGTGGGCGCAGGAGCTGCGAAGGGTGAGGGTTCCGTCCTGATACCACTTGATGCGGTGAAGCACATCCAGCACCTGGGCGGTCTCCTCGATATCCTTGACCTCGTAGGTCTGCCAATGCGGTTGTTCATCCACGTCGGGATTGAACCGCAGGATTTTGACTGTGACGTTGACTTTTGCCATGACTCTCTCTCCCAGCAATTAGTAAACGCGTTTGATGGCCGGGTATTTGTAGGTGCCATCCGGGTTCTTGATACGGCGCGTGGGTTTGTAGCTGAGCTTGACCGTGCCGTCGGGCTGCAACCAGGCCAGGGTGTGCTTCATCCAGTTTTCGTCATCCCGGTCGGGATAGTCATCGCGAGCATGAGCGCCGCGGGATTCGGTGCGGGCTGCAGCTGAGGCGGCAGTGACCAGGGCCAGATCCAGCAGGTTGCCCAGCTCCCAGGCCTGAAGCAAGTCCGTATTGAAGGTCTTGCCCTTGTCCTGGATGCCGATGTGCTTGTAGCGCTCCCGCAAAGCCTGGATCTTTTCCACGGCTTCATCCAATAGTTCCTGGGTGCGGAACACGCTGACATTGTCGGTCATGACTTGTTGCAGCTCGGTCTTCAGTTGGACCGGATGCTCGTTGCCTTCGTTGGTGCGAATGCGCTCCAAGGTTTCGGCGATCTCCTCACCCGCGTTCTCGGGCAGGGGCGTCCAGTCCTCTGTTTCTTTGCAGTATTGCGCCATGTGTTTGCCCGCAGAGCGTCCGAAAACCACGAGATCGAGGAGGGAATTCGTGCCCAGGCGGTTGGCGCCGTGGGCGCTGACGCAGGCGCATTCGCCCGCGGCGTAGAAGCCAGGTAGCGGGGTTTCTTTCTCATCAATGACGACCTGGCCGTGGACGTTGGTGGGGATGCCGCCCATGGCGTAGTGCGCCGTCGGCTGCACGGGCATGGGGTCTTTCACCGGGTCGATGCCCAGGTAGGTCTTGGTGAAGTCGGCGATATCTGGGAGCTTTTTACGGATGTAGTCGGCGTCGATACGGCGAGGCGTGCCGTCGGGGTTGCGGATGTCATCTCGTTCGAAATAGTAATTCACAGTCTCAGGCCGGATATCCAGCCAGACCCAATCTTCGCCGTTGATGCCCCGTCCCGCCTTGACTTCCAGGTAGATGGCCCGGCTGACCACATCGCGAGACGCCAGGTCTTTGACCGTGGGCGCATAGCGGTCCATAAAGCGTTCGCCCTCGTTGTTAATGAGGACGCCGCCCTCGCCGCGTACGCCTTCGGTGATGAGGATGCCCATGCCGCGAATGCCGGTGGGGTGGAACTGGAAGAATTCCATATCTTCCATGGGAATGCCGCGACGGAGGGCAATGGCGTTGCCGTCGCCCGTGTAGGAGTGGGCGTTGGAGGTGATCTTCCACATGCGCCCGAAGCCGCCCGTGGCGAAGAGCACGGCCTTGGCGTGGAAGATATGGAGTTCGCCCGTGGCGATCTCATAGGCGACGACGCCCGCGACCTTGCCTTCGTTGAGAATCAGGTCCACCACCTGAAACTCATCGTAGAAGTGGACGTTGTTTTTGATGCACTGCTGGTAGAGGGTTTGCAAAATCATGTGGCCGGTGCGGTCGGCGGCGTGGGCGGCTCGGCGCACCGGTTTTTTGGTGATGTTGTTGGTGTGGCCGCCAAAGGGGCGCTGGGAGATCTTGCCATCGGGGGTGCGGTCAAAGGGCAAGCCCATGTGCTCCAGCTCAATGACCACATCAATGGCCTCGCGGCACATGAACTCGATTTCGGGCTCATCGCCCATCCAATCGGCTCCCTTCACCGTATCATACGCGTGCCACTCCCAGTGGTCTTCCTCCAGGTTGGCCAGGGCCGCGCCGATGCCGCCCTGGGCCGCGCCTGTGTGCGATCGCGTGGGATAGAGTTTGGAGATAACCGCAGTGTCCACACTTTTGCTGGCGTAGAGAGCAGCCATCAACCCCGCGCCCCCTGCGCCAACGATGACTGCTTCGTGCTTGTGGTATTGCATCATTCTTGCTCCTTATCCTTGGCCTGTGAAGGAGAAAACAGTAAAAGCGCCCATGGCGATGATTGTCAGATAAATGACCAATAAGAGCGCCTTGAGGAAAAGATTCCAGCCAGCCCGATGGATGTAATCATCCACGACCCAGCGCAAACCGTTGAAACCATGGGTCAGGGCGAAGATCAGCAACGCGACATCGTAGGTCTTCCAGAACGGGCCCCAGGTTCCGGTCCAGCGATTGGCAACCACATCGTAGGTGATGTTTTCGACCTGGATGTACACGTGCATCAAAAGCAGGTGGAACACGGCAATGAGCAGGAGCACCACGCCGCTGATACGCATGAAGAGCCAGCCCCAGGTTTCGGCGCCGCCCTGGAATTTGAACTTGCTCACTTCGACTGTGTGTTTCATCAGATTGGCCTCCTATCGCAAACCGAAAATGGGGGCCAGGGTGAACCAGGCCGCAATGAGAGTGAGGGGGATCACCACGATCCAAACCAGGATCCACAACGTACGTTGGATGTGGCTGCTGGGCGCCCAAAAGTCAACAATAATCACTCGAAGCCCGTTGAAAGCATGATAAATCACCGAGAAGATGAGAAACACCTCAAGCAGTCGCATCACAGGATTGGAATACAGGTTCAACACCTCCGTAAAGGCGTCCCTCCCAAACATGATGACGAAATTGTCCAAGACATGCAGGATCTGGAACAAGGCGACGCCGATGCCAGTTATCCGATGCAATATGAAGGCGTAGTGGCCCGGCCCCCCCTTGTACGTGATGCCTTTCCAGAATGCTGAAATGACATTTCCCATAACAGACTCCTTTGGCTAGATGGGATGAGAAAAGCAGCTGGGATGAAGAGAATGTGATAAGGGTTACGCTGGACTAATTGTGCATCAGTTCGAGGTTATTCGTCAACTTTTGGGGTGGGGAAATCGACGATGATCGGGGTTCACCCAAGCGCTGGCGCTCAAACTGCGCACTACCCCCCAGTATAATCGGGTTTCTGCCGACGCGATATGATTCAAGTCATGTCCGCCCTGGTCTGTTGGGCGATTGACATGCGGATCTGTCGTGGCGGCATGCGAGATGCTCGCCAGGCCAGGCTCAGGATTGACAAACCAAGGCCGTTCGGGTAAGATCAGGCTGGTC
>CAZDCN010000394.1:0-3350 GCA_964503945.1 uncultured Caldilineales bacterium | reverse complement strand
CCCGCCATCCGACGCTGGTTCACCGACCGTCGCTCCCGCCGGCAGGCGGCAAAACGGGCTCGGACCATGCCTGTTGAAACCATTGGGGCTTAACGGACATCATTACCTGTATGGATATCAAAGCCTTTATCCACGCCCATGGGTTCCGTATTCTCGTGCACCTGGGCGCGCTGGCGCCGCTGGCCGTCCTCGTGGCGGATATACTCATGGGGAACCTATCCCCTAATCCCATCCAGGACATCACCTTCCGCACGGGCAAGGCCGCCATGGTTCTGCTCACCTTGTCCCTGGCTGCAACGCCCGTTTATATCGTCTTCGGCTTCAAGGGGGCGCGCAAGGCCCGCAAAGCCCTGGGGCTGTACGCATTTCTCTATGCGACCCTGCATTTTCTCACCTATGCCTGGCTCGATTACGACTGGGACCTCTACCTCATCCGCCTGGAGATCACGGAGAAGCTGTACGTGCTTGTGGGCTTTGCCGCCTTTCTTATGCTCATTCCCCTGGCCATCACCTCAACCAAAGGGTGGCAGCGCCGCCTGAAAAAGAACTGGGTGCGGCTGCACAAACTCGTCTACGCCGCGGGCGTGCTGGTCATGCTTCACTACATCTGGGTGCAAAAGGCGGACATCCGTCAGCCGCTGGCCTGGACCGCTCTGCTCATCCTGCTGTTCGCCATTCGCGTGCCGCCCGTGCGACGATGGTTCACCGAACGCCGCACCCGCCGCAACGCCGCCCGGCGGTCCCAGTCCGCTGTCCGATTGAAAACCCTGAATTGATCTCTCCCGGCCTTCTCCGCTCACAATTCGGCCTTCTTCTCCTTCTCCCCAGCGCGGATGCCATGCGCCGGCACATCTGGTACAATGGCATCCGCGTTATCGCGTTTGCAAACACTCACAAGCCTTTTCTGGAGATGGATGATGAACACCCTGGCCGCCTGGTCCGCGCTTTTCCTCTATCTGGCCTTCGCTTCGGCGAAATGGCGTGCGCTTTGGCAAGGTCTGTCTGAACGCATCGGTGACGCCGCCGTGGGCGTGTTGTTGATTCCCATGCTTTTGGCTACGGGCTTTCGTCCGACGCTGCTCACACTTTTCGCTTTCGCCCTTTATCTGGCCATTCCCACCCTGCTGCTCCGCTTTCGGCCCTCGCGCGCCCGTCCCATGGACATCTTCCACATTCTGGTTGCGCTGAGCATCTGGCTACCGCTGGAACCCAGTCTGTTTGCCATGCCCATCCAGCGGGCGCTGGGAGCCAGCGTCGGCGCATGGGTGGAGATGTTGGCCCTGCCCGATGTCAGCGCCTCCCTGCTCCCCGGCGTGCACCTGCCCATCGAGAAACTCACGGGCATTCTCCTGGCCCTTCACCTCTTTCTCGTGCGTCATCCCCTTTCCCACCTGGGGTTCGACTTTCGTTTTCGGCTCAGGGACCTGGGTTACGCCGCAGGGGGATGGGCTCTGTTCGGCGTTGTGGGCATTCCTCTGGGCCTGGGGATGGGATTTTTGCAGGTGAATGTGGTGACGCCTTCGTGGCCCGAGCTGCTGGGGATGATCATCGGCGGGTATCTGCTCATTGCCCTGGCCGAAGAAATCCTGTTTCGGGGCGTTATCCAAAACCTGCTGACGCAACGCTGGGGCGACTGGCGGGCAGGACTGGTCGTGGCCGCGTTGATCTTCGGTGCGTCCCATCTCAACAATGCCACGCCCGGTTTTCCCGAGCCCAACTGGGCCTACATGCTCATGGCGACCATTGCCGGGCTGGCCTATGGCTGGGTGTGGTGGAAGACGGGCCGGGTCACCGCCTCCGCTATCACGCACATGAGCGTGAACCTGGCCTGGGCCGTGCTGTTCGCGTCATGATGTCAGGGGCAGGGGGAGTTTATCTCCAGCCAGAGGGACAAAAATCCGTCCATTGAAGCTTTCTCCAGCTTCCTCTCGCCAGATGTCAGGGTCGCCCGGCAGGCGATGCACCAGGGCCAGAGCCTTGACGCCGGCCTCTGCGGCGATGCGGCCTGCTGCGCAGGCCGTGCTGTGCATCTCACCTGGCTGCTGCCCCAAGCGTTCAGACGCCGTGGCTTCATGGATGAGCAGATCTGCGCCCTGGGCCAGCCGTGCGACGCTTTCGCTGGGACGGGTGTCGCCCGAATAGACGACGCTGAATCCAGGCGTCGTGTCGGTGGCCGCAAAATCGAAACGGACAGCGAATGCGGGCAGCTCGGGCACATGCTGGGTTCGGGCCAGGGTGATGCTGACATCGTCCGCCGCAGGCAGGGGCTCGGTCTTGCCCTCCTCCAGGAAGAGAAAGGCCAGCTCCTCGGCCACCCTGTGCAGATATTGGGGATAGACCACCTCCACCAGCATCAGCCACCCCTCCAGCGTGGCTTGTGCACCCATCAGATAGCGGAAGCGGTGGTAAAAGAGGAAGATGGGGCTGCCCAGGATGTGGTCGCCGTGGTGGTGGCTGAAGAAGATGTGGGTGATCTGGTCGGGGGAGACGCCCACGCGATCGAGTTGCATCATCACTGCGGGCCCGGCGTCCAGCAGGATGCGGTGCGGGCCGTGTTTGAGTAGCATGGCGGTGTGGTCGCCGGGGCGTTGGGGCGTGATGGCCCCGGTTCCCAGAAAAATAAGTTCGGTCATGGTCTTCGTGGAGAGACGAGAATAAAAAATGGACGGAGCGAGGGATTCACTCCGTCCATTGTCGCTTATTTTCGCTCGTTTGTCTAGAGCTTATCCAGCAAGCCTGTGCGGCGGTTGAACTCATCGATGAGGGCGTCCAGTTCTTCCACATGGCCGTGGATGCTGCCCCAGTAATCCTCGTAGTCGTACCACTGGGCCTGGATCTCCTCGTAGGTCTTGCCTTGCTGTTCGACCCAGGTGTAGTACTTGAGGTTGTGGATGCGTTTGCGGTCGTAGTAGCGGGTCTCCAGCATGTGATCGATGTTGATGCCTTCCAGCCACTGGGCCCAGGCCGCGATGGCGTCTGCGCGGGTGAACTCGCCTCTCTCCTCCCGCAGCTCGCGGATACGGCTCTGGTACATCTCCATGGAATCAGTGGCGACGGTTAACACGATGTCGTGTTCGCCCAATTCATAGTATTTGGCAAACTTGATGGCGGAGATCATGTTGGCGATGCTGGAGATGCCCAACAGGTCCAGCTTCTCTACGAACTCTGCGGGCACGCCTTTCTCGATGAGATATTTCTTGCCCTCGGGCTCGTTGAACAGGCGCATCAGCGACATGGTCGCCTCATCGTCCACGGCCATGACCATATCCGTGTTCTTCACATTGTGAATCCAAGGCACGTGCTTGTCGCCGATGCCCTCGATGCGGTGCGCGCCGAAGCCGTTTTCCAGC
>CAZDCN010000393.1:0-3354 GCA_964503945.1 uncultured Caldilineales bacterium | reverse complement strand
ATAGAAGACACAAATAGAGGAAACACAAATGAAGGTCAGGTTTGCAGGTGGCAGGTGGCAGGTCAACTGGCGCAGCTTCACTTGCGACCTGCGACCTGCCACTTGCGACCGCATTTTCGTCATTATTGGCGTGCAAACGCTCATGGCGCCTGCCTCAAAACGTGCCCCTCAGCCCGGCGACCCCTTCCTCCTCGGCGTCAACTACTGGCCCCGGCGCAAGGCCATGTTCTGGTGGGCCGATTTCGATGCCGGGGAAGTGCGGGAAGAATTCGCCCTCATCCGCGAGCTGGGCCTCTCCCTGGTGCGCATCTTCCTCCTGTGGGAGCACTGGCAGCCCGCGCCCGACCGGGTGAGCCCCGACGCCCTGGCCCGCCTGGAAACCGTGGCCGACATCGCCGCGGACCTGGACCTGAAGCTCGATGTCACCTTCTTCACGGGCCACATGAGCGGCCCCAACTGGGCCCCGCCCTGGTTGCTGCGCCCTAACGGCTCGTTGCCCGCGCCCGGCGTGCGCCAGGTGGTCAGCCGCGGCCGGGCCGTGGACGCGGGCTACGCCAACCCCTTCGCCGACCCGCAAGCCCTGGCCGCGGAACGCCTGCTGCTGCGCGCCGTGGTCGGCGCATTCCATGATCACCCCGCAGTGGGGATGTGGAACCTGGGCAACGAGCCCGACCTCTTCGGCTGGCCCTCCGACGCGACCGCAGGCCGGGCCTGGGTGCGGGAGATGACCGGAGTCATTCGGGAACTGGACGACGCGCATCCCGTCACCTGCGGGCTGCACACGGCCAATCTGCTGCAAGATAACGGCCTGCGGGTCCATGATGTCTTCGCCGAGACCGACGTCGCGGTCATGCACGGCTATCCCATGTACATCGACTGGGCCCGCGACCCCCTGGACCCCGACTTCGTGCCTTATCTCTGCGCGCTCACCGCCGCGCTCAGCGGCAAACCCTGCCTGATGGAGGAATTCGGCGGGCCCACCATGCCGCCCGGCAAGCCTTCGGGCGTATGGGCGTGGACCAGCTATGGCAAGCCCCGGCGGCAATTCATGGCCTCGGAAGAGGATTTCGCCGCCTATCTGGAGACGACCCTGGCCGGGCTGCTGAAAGCGGGCGCGCTGGGCGCGATGCTCTGGTGCTTCGCCGACTACGCGCCCGAACTGTGGGATCGGCCTCCCTGCGACGAGAGCTGGCACGAGCGCCATTTCGGGCTGGTGCGGCCCGACGGCTCCCTCAAGCCCCACGCCGAAGTCCTTCGTCGCTTCGCCGCGACCCGGCCCACGGTGCAAACCCCGGAACGGCCCCTCGCGCTGGACCTCACCCCCGACGACTACTATCGGGCGCCCTGGCAGCACGCCCGTCGGCTCTACTACCAACAATGGCTGGCCCCATGAATCCGAACATGAACACACCCTCCCCTTTCCCCACCATCCTGACAATAACCCTGACCCTGGCCGCGGTCCTGCTCCTGAGCGCATGCCAGCGCCCGCCCCAGACCACGCCCACGCCCCTTCCCCCCGCGCCTCAGACCCCGCCCCCACCCACCCGACGCATCCCCACCGATTCGCCCATCGTGCGGGTGAGCACCGGCGACCTGCAGGGCGTGAGCGAGCACGGCGTATATGCATTCAAAGGCATCCCCTACGCGGCGCCGCCCGTGGGCGACCTGCGCTGGCGGGAGCCCCAGCCTCCGCAAGCGTGGGAAGGCGTGCGCCCGGCCGTCCAGTATGGACACTCATGCTTTCAGATCGACTCGTCGGACATGGAAGGCGCGGGCGACCCCGGTCCCATGAGCGAAGACTGCCTCTACCTCAACGTGTGGATGCCCGATCTCGAGCCCGATGAGCCCCTGCCCGTGCTGGTTTGGATTCACGGCGGCGGGCTGGTCATCGGCGCGGGGAGCCTGCCCGTGTTCACGGGCGCGCCCCTGGCCAGCCGAGACGCGGTCATCGTCACCCTGAACTACCGCCTGGGCCCCCTCGGCTTCTTCGCCCATCCCGCCCTGGAAGCGGAAAACCCGGGCGGTCCCGTCAATTTCGGCCTGTTGGACCAGATCGCGGCCCTGAAATGGGTGCAGGAAAACATCGCAGCCTTCGGCGGCGACCCCGACAACGTCACCATCTTCGGGCAGTCCGCGGGCGCACAAAGCGTGCTGGCCCTCTACACCTCCCCCTTGGCCCAGGGCCTGTTCCACAAGGGCATCGTCCAGAGCGCCTACGGCGTGCTGGGCAACTCCCGGGCCCGAGCCATCCAGGCCGGCATCCAGACGGCCAACGACCTGGGGCTGGACGGCGAGCGGGCCACCATGGATCAGCTCCGGGCCCTGCCCGCGGCCGACCTGGGCGCGCTGCAAGACCCCCTCGCCACACTGACGCCCTCCTTCGTCATCGGCGACCCCGTGCTGCCTCGGGCCATCTTCAAAGTCTTCCAGGCGGGAGAAGAAGCCCCCCTGCCTCTGATCATCGGCAGCAACAGCAACGAAGCCAGCGTGCTCCAGGCTTTTGGTCTCGATCCCGCCATCCTGCTGGAACACCTGGGCATGGGCAAGCTGCTGCTGCGACTGTTCTATTTCGGCGGAGGCAGCGACAGCGATCTGGCCAGCAAGGTTATCCGGGACTTGATTTTCACCTCCTACGCCAAGCGCATAGCCGACTGGCACAGCCGCTATGCGCCCGTCTGGCGCTATTACTTCAGCTATGTTCCTGAAAACCTGCGGGATGAGAAATCGGGCCCCGGGCATGGCGACGAACTCGTCTTCGTTTTCGACACCATGGACTTTGTGCCCAACAGCGAAATCTACACCGATGGCGACAAGGAGATGGCCCGCCGGATGGGCAGCTACTGGCTGGCCTTCGCCCGCTCGGGCGTTCCCAATCCCGAAGGCGAGCCGACCTGGCCTCAGGTGAACCCCCGCAAAGACCGGCTGCTGGAATTCGGTGAAACCATCCGCGTGCGCGCCAATTTCATGCGGCGGCGGCTCAACTTCTACATCTGGCTGGTGGACATGCTGGACAGGTTCGCGGGCCGGGAAGCGGGTTTGTGATCGCGGGAGACTGTACCAATGGGGTGCGTCCTAAATCAGTTGAAGGTTGGCGTCTGCCGCCTCCGCCGGGGAATCATTTCCCCGGCTACGAACGGCGCCCCTCGGGGCTAAGCCGGATTTCATCCGGCGCTGCTTTGTAGCCCGGCGATTCATCGCCGGGTGTCGATGTAAGAACGCCTCCAACGCGTTTAGGACGCACCCGTATCAATTCAGTCGGCGCGAGGGGGGGCCAGGTTGTCTAACGTGCGCTCCGAAAACACCCGGAGCTGAAGCTCCGGGCTACGAAACGACGCCGGGTGAACCCGGCTTTCG
>CAZDCN010000392.1:0-3358 GCA_964503945.1 uncultured Caldilineales bacterium | reverse complement strand
GGGGTTCGAATCCCCTTGGGGGCGCCACAGGCCCTGGTCAATGACCAGGGCTTTTTCTTTTGGGATGAGCCTGGTTTCTTCATCATCGATAGAACTTCACGTCCGCTTTCTCCAGCGTAGCCAAGCCCTCGCCGATCTCACGCTCCACCGAATCCAGAAATCTTTCCAGGCGGTCGCGGGTGTCTACGATCTCGATAATCACCGGCAGGTCGGAGGAAAGACGCAGGATACGGGAAGTGTGAATCCGACTCTTTCTCCCGAACCCCATGATCCCGCGCACCACCGTGGCTCCGGCCAGCCCCTGGCGCTTGGCTTCCTCCACCAACCATTCATAAAGGGGCCTGCCATGCGCCCGGTCGTTTTCGCCGATAAAAATACGCAACAGACAGCCATCCTTTTCGAATTCCATGATCTCAGCTCCCAAGAGCGTAGGCCAGGGTCTGCCCCAGCCAGACAGCGCCCAGGCCCAGAAGGAGGTTCGCGGCCATGTTTAGCAGAGCGGAGAAGGTCGCACCATCCGCGAACAGATTGAAGGTTTCGATGCTGAAGGTGGAAAACGTGGTGAATGCGCCTAGAAAACCGATAAAGAGCAACAATCGGACTTCCGGACTGAAGATGTTGTCAAGGAAGGCGTATCGCACCAGAAAGCCCAGGAAAAAACTGCCAATGACATTGACGGCCAGGGTGCCATAGGGGAAATGGACCGAGCGGCTGAGATCTTGCACCCAGCCCGCCACGAGAAACCGGGAAATGGCTCCCAGAAAACCGCCGACTCCGATGATTATCAATTTGCTCATGATTCACTTCGATGATGGGATGAATAAATGCATCATAGATCAGGTCAACCGTCTCATCCAAATCCAGCGAATCATGATTTCTGTCGAAATGTGCTGCCAATCCTTTGCGCCCGGGCACAGGCAGAAGCGCCTGGTCTGATGACCGGAATCCCGGCAGGAGAAAGGATAGAAGCAGGAGAAAGGATAGAAGGGGAGACTTACTTGCCTTTGGGTGCAAAGAGGACTAAAATCAGGGCATGGCAACACGACCCTTCGAGGTGCACGAATCCGACATCCTCACGCTGCGGGCTGCCGAATTGCTGGCATGGGTCATCGAGGACGCCGTGCGCATGCGCGGCGTCGCCCATATCGCCATCTCCGGCGGTTCCACGCCCCGCCCGCTGTTCAAACTCCTGGCCTCCCCCCCATGGCAGGAGCGCATCCCCTGGGCTCACACCCATATCTGGTGGGTGGATGAACGCTGCGTGCCGCCCGACCATCCCCACAGCAACTATGGCGTGGCCTACGCCCTGCTCCTTAAACACCTCCCTATCGTCATCACCCACCGCATTCGGGGAGAAGAGCCCGACCCTCAGCGAGCCGCCGCGCTTTATGAAGAGGAAATCACCGCCACCCTGGGCCTGGCCGCATGGCAATGGCCCCGGTTCGACCTGATTCTGCTGGGGATGGGGAGCGATGGACACACGGCCTCCCTGTTTCCCGGCGATCCCGCTCTGAATGTGCGCGACCGCCTCACAGCCGTGGGCCATGCGCCCGCCGCTCCCCATGATCGCGTCACCCTCACCCTACCCGTGCTCAACCAGGCTGCCCATGTGCTCTTCCTGGTCGCTGGCGAAAGTAAAGGACCAGCCCTACGACGCATCTTCCATCAAGAGGACCCCCATCCCCTGCCTGCGTCCCTGGTGGAACCGGAAAACGGCCTTCTGCTGTGGCTGATGGACAGGGAAGCGGCTCAAGCCGCCGACATCCCCTTCTTTCCCAACCACAGCGCCACACCCTGAACATCTTTCTCTCTTTTAACACAACCCCATCATCGCGAGGTTCCCATGAAAAGCAAGTTACAACGACTCTACGACGAATTTGGCCAATCCATCTGGCTGGACTTCATCAGCCGCGACATCATGGCCTCGGGCCAGTTCCAGGAACTGCTGGACCTGGGACTGCGCGGGGTCACCTCGAATCCATCCATTTTCAACAAAGCCATTAGCGGCAGCGCCCTGTACGATGAAGACATCCGACGTCTGGCCCGAGAGGGAGCGGACGCGTTCGCCATTTACGACGCCCTCTCCCAGGCCGACATCACCGCCGCCTGCGATGCGCTCCTACCCCTGTACGAAACCAGCCATCGCGGCGACGGCTATGTCAGCATCGAGGTAAATCCTGACCTGGCCTACGACACCGAGGGCACGATTGCCGAAGCCCTACGCCTTTGGCGCAGCATCAACCGCCCCAACCTCATGGTCAAAGTGCCCGCCACAGCGGAAGGCATTCCCGCGATTCGCGAGCTCATCGCCGCTGGGGTTAACGTGAACGCCACCCTCATGTTCTCATTGAGCCACTACGAAGCCGTGGCCTACGCCTTCATCGAGGGCCTGGAGGCGCGAGCCGCCCGCGGGGAGGATTTGAGCCATGTGGCCTCGGTAGCTTCCTTTTTCGTCAGCCGCATCGACACCGCGGTGGACAAAGCCCTGGCCGCGGTGGGGAACAGCGACCTGCAAGGGAAGATCGCCGTCGCCAACGCCAAACTCGCCTACGATCGTTTCAAAGTCGTCTTCGGTGACGCGCGCTGGCAGGCGCTGGCAGAGCAGGGTGCGCTGGTGCAGCGCCCGCTTTGGGCCAGCACCAGCACCAAAAATCCCGCCTACTCCGACGTACTTTATGTCGAGAACCTCATTGGCCCCCACACCGTCAACACCCTGCCCCTGAAAACTATCCAGGCGTTGCTGGACCACGGCCGGCTGGCCCGCACTGTCGATGTGGGCGTCGAAGATGCCCGGGCGCAGATTGCCCGTCTGTCGGAGCTGGGCATCGACTTCGATCAGATCACCGCCGATCTGCAAACCGCGGGCGTGAAAGCCTTTGCCGACGACTTCCATAAACTGCTGAACACCATCGCCCAACGGGCAGGAGCCATCGTCCAGGCCTGACCAGGAAGCCCCTCATGTCCCAACCTGAACTCGAAGCCATTCAACCTGCGCCACCCTTCAGCCTCCTCATCTTCGGCGCATCGGGTGACCTGGCCTATCGCAAACTCCTGCCAGCCCTCTTCACTCTGGCCTGCAACGATCTCCTACCGAAACATTATGTCATCCTGGGCGCAGCCCGCACCCCCTACACCGATGACCATTTTCGGGAGCACATTCGCCAGGGCGTGGAGCAATTTGGCCGGATCAAACCTGAGGAATGCGACCGCTGGCAGGAGTTCGCCTCCCATCTCTTCTACCAGCACATCCAATACGACGAGAAAAAGGACTTTCAGACCTTAAAGCAGCGGCTGGAGGAGCTGGAATCCGCGCATCAGGTTGCGCCCAACCGCCTGTTCTATCTGGCCATTCCTCCCT
>CAZDCN010000391.1:0-3358 GCA_964503945.1 uncultured Caldilineales bacterium | reverse complement strand
CTCCACCAGCTCATCCACCTCCCGCTCGATGCGATAAGGCGTGTCCGCGATGACCTGCTCTTCGAAAGCGGCCTTGAGTTTAGAGGCGTTCATCAGGTCCAAAAATCGGCCCAGACGAATGGTCTCTTCGAAAAACGCGTCTCCTCGCGCCCGCATCTCCAGCAAGACGTTATCCACCCGGTGCAAGCGAAACTCGAAATCATGTCGCATATCGGCCTGATAGGCTTCCAATTGTTCATCGATATGGTCAAGGGTCTTCAGGTCCTCATGCAGCAGCGCAAGACGTTCCAGCACTTCTCGCTTGTATCCTTCGCTCAGGCGCTGAATGACGCCCAGGGGATTCTCCAGTTTCAGGCGTAGGCGCTCTTTTTCATCCAGTCGGGACAGCATGTAGTCTTCCAACGGCTGAAAGCGAGACGCAGCCAGCAGTTGGGGCGCTCCAGGACGGCTGGGATTGAATTTTGCCTCTTGCGCCCAGCGCACCGAGACAGGGAAGATCTCGGGCGTGAGACCCAGAAGTTCTTGCGCTTGCTCCCTCACATATTCAGTCACCCGCTCCACAGCATCTTCATCGGGCAGGATGTCCAGTTTGTTGATGATGAAGACGATTTTCTTGCCCCAATCTCGCACAAAAGTCAGGAATTCCCGCTCGCTCCTGCTGAACGGCCGGTCGGCCGAGGCCACGAAAAGCACCAGGTCAGCTCGGGGAATAAAGGCTTGCGTCAGTTCTTCATGCTGCTGAATGACCACATTGACGCCCGGCGTATCCACAATGTTGATATCCTTCAGCCATTCGATGGGAAGTTCCAGGCGCTGAAGATAGGGTTCCAACTGGGCCACGCGTTTCTCTGGGCCCCAGCCAATGATGGTCACCTGGCTGGTCGTAGGCGTCACGCCTTCCTCCAGATAAGGCCCGCCCAGGAGTGCGTTGATGAACGCGGATTTTCCGCTGTTAAATTCCCCGATGACCGCGAGCAGAAATAGGCTATCCAGCTGCTGACGGGTTTGGGCGATGATCCGTTCGTCCTTTTCAGACGCGTCCAGCCGCGCAGCGACCACACCTAACCGAGCGAGCAAATCTCGCTCCTGTTGCAGGATGGTTTCTGATTTTGAGGTGAGGATGCGTTTCATGATGTTGGGATTGTAAACCAGCGAAAACGTATTGACAATTCTCGTTGCGCCTGTCAAAATGGAAGTGTAGTTGCCATGTTGGCTTGCAGATTTTCATCGGCATCAGCAGGCTGCCGCCCGTAGCGCCTGCTCTATATTCACGGAGGTGGAACATGACCATGAAGGCGATCAATATCTACCGCTATTACTTCTTTTCCTCCCGTAACAGGCCCGATCACGCTCGGGCAGTCATTCAGTTTTGGGGCGATGACGGCTATCTGGGGGCGGCGATTTTCTATGACGATGACCACACCCTGCCTCCGGCAATCCAATATTCCTCGGGGATCATCGGCCTGAATTATCACATGTCGGAGTTTCAACCCATCTTGGATATGCTACGCAACGAGAAACCGGTGTACATCCATTACAACGGCGAGCTCAACTCCCGGCTCACTACCAGCGGCGAGCCGGTAGGGGAAGGGGAAATTACATGACATAAAAGGAAAGCGGGCCGCACAGCCCGCTTTCTATCTTTGACTGGATGGCTGCAAATTAGAAAAGGCCCACAACCTTGCCCGTTTCCGGATCGATATCCACATCGTAGAACACCGGGCGGGTAGGCAGTCCGGGCATGGTGCTCATCTCGCCCAACAGGGGGAAGATGAAGCCCGCTCCCACGCTGGCCCGAACTTCGCGCACGTGCACCTCGAAGCCCTTGGGCGCGCCCTTGAGCTTGGGGTCCGTGCTCAGGCTCAGATGGGTCTTCGCCATGCAGATGGGCAGTTTGTCGAAGCCGTTTTCCGTGTACGTCTGAATCTGCTTCTCGGCCAATTCAGAGTAGGTGACGCTTCCTGCACCGTAGATCTCCTTAGCGATGATCTCGATCTTGGTTTTAATGGGGAGGTCCAGATCATAGAGGAATTTGAAGTTGCTGGGTTTTTCGGCCGCGGCGATGACCGCTTTGCCAAGCTCTACAGCACCAGCCCCGCCTTCGGCCCAGTGATTGGACATGACCGCGTCGGAAGCGCCTGCTTCCAGGGCCGCCTTACGCACCAGCTCGATCTCAGCGTCGGTGTCGGTCTGGAAACGATTAACAGCTACGACGACAGGCACACCGTATTTCAGTGCATTCTTAATGTGCACCTCCAGGTTCGCGATGCCCTTGGCCAGCAGCTCCAGGTTTTCCTCGGTGTAGGCCGGGTCCAGTGGGCGTCCCGCCACCACCTTGGGACCGCCGCCATGCATCTTCAGCGCCCGAATGGTGGCCACCAGGACCACGGCGTCGGGCACAAGGCCGCTGTACCGGCATTTGATGTCGAAGAACTTCTCCATGCCGATGTCGGCTCCGAAGCCCGCCTCGGTGATAACGTAGCCATCCGGCCCGGCCAGCTTGAGCGCGATCTGGTCCGCGACGATGGAGGAGTTGCCATGGGCGATGTTGGCGAAAGGTCCGGCGTGGACGAACGCGGGCGTGCCCTCCAGAGTCTGCATCAGATTGGGCATGATGGCGTCTTTCATGAGCACGGTGAGGGCGCCGCCCACGCCCAAATCGTCCGCGGTGATGGGTTCGCCGCTCTTGCTCATGGCCACCACCATCTTGCCCAGGCGCTCGCGCATGTCGGGCAGGGAGGTGGTCAGGGCCAGGATGGCCATGATTTCACTGGCCACAGTGATGTCGAAACCTGTCTCGCGCTGGAATTTCTCTTTGGGCCCC
Organism: uncultured Caldilineales bacterium; assembly: GCA_964503945.1. Taxonomy (GTDB): domain Bacteria; phylum Chloroflexota; class Anaerolineae; order J102; family J102; genus M2005. Next base: position 534 of record CAZDCN010000391.1, on the reverse strand, counting down.
AGGCCGATGAGGATTTTGCGCAGGTAACGGTCGTTGGTGTCGACCACGCGACGCCAGGTAATGGTGTCGGGGTCGATATCCAGGCGCACGAAGCGGCTGCGCTCCTCTTCGGTCAACTCATTGGGATCAGTCTTGTCAATGCCCAGTTTCTTCAGGCGGCGCAGCATGACAGGGGAGAACTTGCGGTTGCCATTTTTGTCGGGCGGGCACAGGCGGTTGAAAAGGGATTCATCGGACTGGTAGGACTCGTGATGCATCCGGGTGTCGATGGCAGCGGCCAGCAGGTTGTTGGCGGCCGTGATGGCGTGAATGTCGCCCGTGAGATGGAGATTGAAGTCCTCCATGGGGATGATCTGACTGTAACCGCCGCCGGCCGCGCCGCCCTTGATGCCAAAGGTCGGGCCCTGGCTGGGCTGGCGCACATTAGCGAAGGCCAGCTTGCCCAGATGCGCGCCCAGGGCCTGGGCCAGGCCCACCGTGGTCGTGCTTTTGCCTTCGCCCAAGGGCGTGGGGGTGATGGCTGTGACCAGGATG
>CAZDCN010000390.1:0-3373 GCA_964503945.1 uncultured Caldilineales bacterium | reverse complement strand
TCCTCTGCCCGGGGATGGTCGGGTTCGTCGGGGATGATTTCGACGCGCGTGGCGATGTGATAGCGCAGGATGGGCGCGTAGAAATTGATGCGCCGCCCCTCAGTTCCAAATTTGCCCGTCTGGTACAGGGCCAGATATTCGGCCGCGATCTGGCGGGGCGCGCGCTTCACGGGAATGCGATACCAGCCCTCTTTCCGGGCCCGATCCAGGTCCCGCGCGTTGTTCACCACGGCCACCAGCACAGGCGTCCATGCGTCCGCGGGGGAGGCGTGTCGGTAAACCGGGCGATGGCGTCGCAGTTCGGTCATGGCGCAAGCGTGGGAGTGATTGCCGGGCCTTGGGGCGTCCAGCGCACCCAGCCCGCGTTCATCGCGTCCTGCTCTCGGCAAAACCAGACCTCGCCCCGCTGCATGGCGTAGATGGCGTCGCCGGGAAGCACATAGAGTTTCATCCCATCCAGGCGCGCCCGGTAGCCTTTGATCACGCAGCCCTCAGGCGGTTGGGAACAGCCCTGAAGGCAGGGGATGGGCGTGGGCGTAGGCGTGGGCAGGACCTTGCCTGAAATGGTCACCTTGTCGGAGATGAGGAGTCGATCTCCTGGCTGGATGATGTCAGGGTCCGACAGTTCGTTCACTTGCACCAGCGTTTCCATATCCACCCCCACCTTTTGGGAGATTTTCCATAGCGTGTCTCCGGGCTTCACCTCATAGTAGAAAGGGGTGGGCGTCGAGGTGGGCGTGGGGGCGCTTTCGCCCGCTGGGGTTTCCTGGGGCGTGATGCGAAACATATCGCTGTTGCACGCGGCGAGCAACCCGGCGATGATGAGGATCAGCAGCGTGATGACTCCCTGTCGCATGGACTAATCCTCCTTGCGCGAATTCGGTGAATCGGGCGCGGCCGAGGTTTTAGGCGCTTCGGGCATTTTCACCAGCTGGCGCGGGGGCAGCAACTTGGGTTGTTTCACCAATGGGCGTTTTTTGGGGGTGGTGTCGCAGTCTTTCAGGCTTTGTACGGCCCGAAGAAAGCGTTTGCGCACCCAGCTGCGGGCCGCGGCCGCGCTGCGGGAATTTTCCGGCAGGGAGAGGAAGTAGGCTTCGGGAGGAGCGGGATCGGCTCCGACGGGCAGGCAATAGCCGCGAGTGCGGCCAGCGGGCGGCGTTTTGGGCAGTTCAGCCGGAAAAATCTCGGCCACCATGCGCGGGCAGTTGGGGGTGAATCTGCCCGGCAACCAGTCGCAGACGGGGATGGTGACCGCGTCGGGTGGGGGCGTGAATCCCTGGGGGAGCGGCCCACCCGCGTAGCCCAGGGCGTCATAGAGGGATGGATCGGCCCAAACCGCCTCCATGATGTCGTGCCAGATGGGCCCGGCGGTGTAGACGCCGACGGCGTTGCGCATGGGTTTGCTGTTCGTGTTGCCCGTCCACACGCCTACGGCCAAGTAGGAGGTGAAGCCCACGGTGAGGTTGTCCCGCCATCCGTCGGTGGTGCCGGTCTTGACCGCGGTGACCTGGCTGGTGTCCAGTGGGGAGGGGCGAGGGAACATCATGCGGCGGGCGCGGGCGTCGCTGAGCACGCTGGTGAGCTGGTACGCGGCCACTTCCGAGATGGCCCGGCGCTGTCTCTCCTGGGGCCGGGCCTGATACACAACCCGGCCCACCCCATCTTCCAGCCGGGTGATGGGATGCAAGGGCGTGTAGACGCCCTGGTTGGCGATGGTGGCGAAGGCGTGCGTCAGCTCCAGCAGAGGGACTTCATAGCCGCCTACGGCCAGGGAGAGGCCATATTCACTGTCTGGCTTGCGCCATGCTTCGATCCCAAGCTTCTTCGCTGTCTCCAGCATCGCGGGGACGCCGATCTGGGCCAGCAACTTCACCGCGGGCACGTTCAAAGAGTTGGATAAAGCCATGCGCAGCCGCAGCGGCCCGTAGTAGCGGCGGGTGATGTTGGCGGGCGTGTAAAAGCGGTTGCGGTCCAGGCGGTATCTCACTGGCAGATCCCAAATCACCGAGGCCGGGCTCCAGCCCCGCTCGAAGGCCGCGGCGTAGAGCACGGGTTTGATAGATGAGCCTGGTTGTCGAGGCTGGACCGTCATGTTCACCTGGCCCGCGATTTTCTCGTTGTTGAAATCGACGCTGCCTACCATGGCCAGGATCTCCCCTGTCTGGGGATGGAGCATCACCACCGCCGCGTTGGTAAATCGATGTTTCTTGCCCACCGTCTGGACCTGAGCCCGGGCGATGCGCTCCGCCAGCTTCTGATAACGCAGGTCGAGGGACGTATGCACCTGAAAACCCTGTCGCAGCCCCTCGACGCCAAAGCGCTCGACAAGGATGCTGCGCACATAGTCCACGAAATGAGGGGCGCGGTTGTTTGGGCGTTGATAGGGATGGAAAAGCACCGGTTGGGCGCGTAATTTGGCGGCTTCGGCTTCACTGATGAATCCCGCCTCTTGCATCAGCGAAATGACGGTGCGTTGCCGCTCCAGGGCCCGATCTGGATGGCGAAAGGGATCGTATTGGACGGGGGATTGGGGCAGGCCGGCCAGCAACGCACTTTCCGCGGGCGTGAGTTCCGACAAGGGTTTGTTGAAATAGACCTCGGCCGCGGCCGCCGCGCCATAGGCCTGGTTCCCGTAATAGACCATGTTCAGATACATGGCCAGGATCTCTTCTTTGGTGTAATACGTCTCCAAAAATTGGGCCAGGTCCGCTTCTTTCAGCTTGCGGGTCAGGGTTTGCGCATAACGTTCAGAAGGCGTCAGAAACAGCAGTCGCGCCAGTTGCTGGGTGATGGTGCTGCCGCCCGAGACGATGGCCTCCGATTGGGAATTCTGCCAGGCCGCCCGGAGGATGGCCAAGTAATCCACGCCGCTGTGCTGAAAAAAGCGCCGGTCTTCGGTGGCGATGGTGGCGTCAATCAAGGATTGGGGGATTTCGTCATACCCGACGATGGTGCGCCGACCCCAATCGTCGATGTCGGCCAGGGGGACGCCCCGGCGGTCGTAGATGCGGGTGGTCTGAAAGGGCGTCTCTCCGCTGAGTTGGGTGATGAGTTGAAGGACGCGGGCCGCGTCGGGCGTGGTGGCGGGGTTGGATTCGGCGCGGATGGGCGCGGGAAATCCGGCCAGGAGCAATCCCAGCGCTAGCAAAGCGCGCCAGAAGACGTACCATGGAAAAGCCACAAAGTCCTTCATTACACGGAAATTTAGAGAGAACGAGGACGCGTCGATTCAGTTGAGCAGCCTGGATGCCGGTGGAAAGCTCCCTTTCAAAACGATGCCTAATTTTGATGACGCAAATAACTTAGAAAAGATACGCGCTGTTCTGCAAATAGCTTTGGAGGACGCAGATGACGCGGATGAAGCGCTGATAAA
>CAZDCN010000389.1:0-3383 GCA_964503945.1 uncultured Caldilineales bacterium | reverse complement strand
ACGTTTTACGTTTTACGCATGACGCCGTTGAGCCCTCGGCCAACGCTGGCTCTGAGAAGGTCTCCGCAGACGAAGCTAACGTCTATTTACGAAGCAGCCCTCCGGGCTTGTTGGGCCAAGGCCCGGGCCCGCTGCGGCGCTTCCCCCACATAGGCGCTGGCGTCCAACAGCTCGCGGATGCGCGCCGCGGGGAGCAGGGCCAGCAACGCGGGTTCGGAGGCCAGAGAATCGGCCAGGGGGTTGGGTCCGCCCGCCTGCACCGCGGCCCAGGCCGCGAGGCTGTGTTCCCGAATGACTTCGTGGAGCTGCTGACGGTCGCCCCCCGCCTTCACCGCCTCCATCAGCAGGCGCTCGGTGGCCGCGAACACGCCATACGCGGCCAGATTGCGCTGCATCGCGCCCTCCCACGCGTTCAGGCCCGCCGCGAGGCGATGCGCGGCCAGCAGCAGCTCGTCCAGGGCCAGAAACGCGTTGGGGAGGATGACGCGGCGGTTGGCCGAGTCATCCAGGGTGCGTTCCAGCAGGTTGTGGGCGGCGTTGTGCCAGGCCGTGGCGGGCAGACTGGCCACGTAGCGGGCCAGGCTGTCTATCTTCTCCGCGGTGATGGGATTGCGCTTGAAGGGCATGGCCGAGGAGCCCACCTGGTTGGGGCCGAAGGGCTCGGAGAGTTCGCCAAAGGCCGGGGATTGCAGGATGCGCAGGTCGAAGGCGAAGCGGTAGAGGCTTTGGGCCAGGCCCGCCAGCGCGTTGAGCACCCGCCAATCCTGCTTGCGGGGATAGGTCTGGGTGGTGACGGGGAACGCGTCCAGGTCCAGGTCCTCCAGGGCCAGCCGCTCCAACTCCCCCGCGGACGCATCCCCATCGGCCAGCAATTGCTCATAGGAGGCCAGCGTCCCCACCGCGCCCTTGAAGCCCTTGCCTCGCAGCTCCGCCCGCACTTGGCGCAGCGCCTCCCAGTCCATGAGCAGGTCTTGCAGGGTTTGGGCGAAGCGATAGCCCAGGGTGACGGGCTCCGCGGGCTGGAGGTGGGTGTAGCCCATGACGGGCGCGTCCGCGTAACGCTCGGTCAGGTCTGCGAACACGCGGATGAGCTCCCCCAGGCGCTCCAGGATCAGATCCAGGGCCTGGCGCTGGCGCAAGACCTCGGCGTTGTCCACGATGTCCATGCTGGTCGCGCCCAGATGGATGACGCCCCCGCCCACCGGGCATTGTTCGGCAAAGGCCATGATCTCGGCCATGACGTCGTGGCGGGTTTGGGCTTCGATGGCCCATGAGCGGGCCAGGTCGATGTCCCCCGCGTGGGCTTCGATATCGGCCCGTTGCTCGGGCGTGATGAGGCCCAGTTGGGCCTGGGCCCGGGCCAGGGCCACCCACACCCGCCGCCACAGCCGCCGACGATGATGCTCGGAGAAGAGGCGGCGCATGGCGTCGGAGCCGTAGCGCCAGGTGAAGGGGGATTGGTAGAGGTCGTGATCGGGCATGGACGCGCTTATTCCACCCACAGCGGTGTGAATTGGAACTTGTCCACATCCACCAGGCCCAAATCGGTGAGTTTGAGGCTGGGGATGACCTCCAGGGCCATGAAGCTCATGCCCATGAAGGGGTCGTGCAGGGGGGAGCCCAGGTGCTGGGCGGCCTGGATGGCCGCGTCCACCTGATCGCGAATGATGGTCATGGGCTCTTTGCTCATGAGCCCGGCCAGGGGCAGGGGCACTTCGGCCAGCACCCGCTCCCCTTCCGCAGCCACCAGGCCCCCGCCCATGGCCGCGACGCGGCGGGCCGCGGTCATCATGCTGACGTCATCCGCGCCGATGACCACGATGTTGTGATGGTCATGGGCCACCGAGGAGGCCAGCGCGCCTCGCTTCAGGCCCATGCCATGGATGAAACCCTTGCCCACGTTGCCCGAGTGCATGTGCCGCTCGATGACCGCCATTTTCAAAATGTCTCGGTCGGGGTCGGCCTGGGCCAGGCCGTTGGCCCGGGGGATTTCCATCTGCAGGTGTTCGGTGATGAGCTGGTTGGGGATGTGGCCGATGACCCGGGCGATGCGTCCCTCCGCGGGGATGTCGAAATTCACCTGATCCCAGGCCACGTTCATGGTGTGGCGCAGGGCCCGGTCGGGCAGCTTGCGCGGGGAGACGGTCATGACGCCATCCTTCGCCACCAGCTTGCCCCCGCGGAAGACCAGCCGCGGGCGGGGCGCGTGGAGGTCGTCGAAGACGATCATGTCGGCGCGGCGGCCCGCGGTGATGGCTCCCCGGTCGTGCAGGCGGAAGTATTGGGCCGGGTTCCAGGTGGCCATGCGGATGGCGATGATGGGGTCCAGCCCCTCGGCGATGGCGGTACGGACCATGTAGTCGATGTGCCCCTGGTCCAGCAGGTCCGCGGGCTGGCGATCGTCGGTGCAGAAGGCAATGCGGTGATGGTTGCGTTCGTTGACCAGGGGGAGCAGGTCCTTGAGATTGTGGGCGTTGGTGGCTTCCCGAATGAAGATCATCATCCCCGCGCGCAGCTTCTCCCGGGCCTCCTCCACGGTGGTGGCCTCGTGGTCCGAGCCGATGCCCGTGGCGATGTAGGCCTGCAGGGTTCGGCCCGAGACGCCGGGCGCGTGGCCGTCGATGACATCCTCCCGGAAGATGCGGAGCTTGTCCAGCACCTCGTCGTCGCCATAGATGACGCCGGGGAAGTTCATGACCTCGGCCAGGCCCAGCACCCAGGGGTCGGACTTGAGGGAGACCAGGTCGTACCAATGGAGGGTGGCGCCGTTGGTCTCCATGGTGGTGGCGGGCACGCAGGAGGAGGCCATGACGTACATGCTCAGAGGCCCGTATTTGGCGCTCTCGAACATAAAGCGGATGCCGTCCAGGCCCAGCACATTGGCGATCTCGTGGGGGTCGGTGACCACGGTGGTGGTGCCGCGGGGGACCACGGTGCGGGCGAACTCCGACGGCGGGGCCATGGAGCTCTCGATGTGGACGTGCGCGTCGATGAAGCCGGGCGCGAGGTAGGCCCCTTCCAGATCGATGACTTCCTCGGCTTCGTACCCCTCTCCCAGGCCCACGATGCGGGATCGGGCCACGGCCACATGAGTATTCAGGATTTCCCCGCTGAGGACATTGACCAGTCGGGCGTTTTTCAGCAGCAGATGGGCGGGCTCATCGCCCCGGGCGTAACGAACGAGTTCAGCAAGCTCCATTGCATGCCTCCGAGAAGGATGGATGGGAGGTGAGGATAAAGGATGAAAATGGGATGCGTATTCCGTACTGCGTCATGCGTATCGCTCTTAGGTTTTACGCAATACGAAATACGCTATACGTTCCTTGCAGCCTCGGCCAACGTGGTTGCCAAAGCCTTTTCGCAAGGGACGCCAATGTTTATTT
>CAZDCN010000388.1:0-3390 GCA_964503945.1 uncultured Caldilineales bacterium | reverse complement strand
GCATCGCCGCCATGATCCTCACCACCGAGGCGCTGATCACCGACATCCCCGAGAAGGAGCCCGCCATGCCCGCAGGCGGCGGTGGCATGGACATGGGCGGCTTCTAAGCTCTACCCTAAGACCCCACCCCTCTCGCCGAACTCACCTATCTCGCATCCAAACGCCGTCAGGATATCCTGGCGGCGTTTTTGTTTATATCTGGCGGGTTGCTTCCGCTTCCCGCAGACTTTCAAGGTCTGCCAGACCTTGAAAGTCTTTTCGCCGCGCCTCGACATGGAAACGCACGGGGCAGGCTGTTTCGTGAACAGCCATCGACGTGAGTCGATGGCAGGCTCACACAATGCGCCCTCTCCCATCCAGCATGCGGACGCTGGCGGCTGCCAAGACCTCGGAGGTCTGGCAGACCTCCGAGGTCTCAAAAACGCCCGCCCGAAATCGTGGAAATCACGCCCCGAGACTTGCCAAAGTTTGGAGTTTTAGAGTATCTTTAGGGGGAAGCGGTCGGCTTGTGGCCGACCGTGCAACCCTACGAAATTTCCCAAACTTCTAAAACTCGCAATCGACAAAAACGGAGGCATGCAATGACCTTACGAGTTGCCATCAATGGCTTCGGACGCATCGGGCGTCAGGTGTTCAAGGCTATCGAAGAAAAATACGACGGGATCATCGAAGTCGTGGCCATCAACGACCTGGTGGATTCAAAAACCAACGCCCATCTGCTGAAATACGATTCCAACTACGGGCGCTATGATGCGGACATCCGCGTGGATGAGGAGGGCCATCTCATCGTCAACGGCGAGAAGATCCTGGTCTTCGCGGAGCGCAATCCCGCGGACCTGCCCTGGGGCGATCTGGGCATCGATGTGGTGGTGGAGTCCACCGGCATCTTCCGCACCCGGGAGAAGGCGTCGCTGCACCTGGACGCGGGCGCGAAAAAGGTCATCATCAGCGCGCCGGCCACCGATCCTGACCTCACCGTGGTGCTGGGCGTGAACCAGGACGATTACGACCCCGAAAAGCATCGCATCATCTCCAACGCCTCCTGCACCACCAACTGCCTGGCGCCCGCGGCCAAAGTGGTGGATGACCACTTCGGCATCATCAAGGGCCTGATGACCACGGTCCATTCCTACACCAACGATCAGCGCATCCTCGACCTGGTGCACAAGGACCTGCGTCGGGCCCGCGCGGCCGCGGTGAACATCATCCCCACCACCACGGGCGCGGCCAAGGCCGTGGGCCTGGTCATCCCCAAGCTGCAGGGCAAGTTCGATGGCATGTCCATGCGCGTGCCCACGCCCACCGTCTCTGTGGTGGACTTCGTGGCCACCATCGAGAAGCCTGCGACCACCGAGGAGCTGCTGGACGCGTTCCGCGCGGCCGCGAATGGCCCCATGCAGGGCATTTTGGGCGTCAGCGAAGAGCCTCTGGTGAGCATGGACTTCAAAGGCGATCCCCGCTCCTCCATCATCGACGCCCAATTCACCCAGGCCCTGGGCGGCGACATGGTCAAAGTCATCGCCTGGTATGACAATGAGTGGGGCTACTCCAACCGCGTGGCCGACCTCTGCAAATTTATCGCCGACCAAGGGCTCTAGAATTTGCCGATGGCTAATGGCCAATCGCCATTGGCCATCGGTGGATGCGTGAAGCGTGAGGCGTGAGAGAGCAGGCTCCCGCTTCACGACTTCACGCATTTTTGCAGGAGGGAACATCATGAACAAGAAAACCGTGCGGGATTTGAATCCGCAGGGGCGTCGCGTGCTGGTGCGGGTGGATTTCAACGTGCCGCTGGATGAGCATCGTCTCATTACTGACGACGCCCGCATCCGCGCAGCCCTGCCCACCATCACCTATCTGGCCGAACGCGGCGCGCGGCTGGTGCTCATGTCCCATCTGGGCCGACCCAAGGGCAAATATGACCCCCGCCTCAGCCTGGCGCCCGTCAGCCACCACTTGCAAAAGCTGCTGCCCGATTACCGGGTGCGCATGGCCAGTGATGTGGTGGGGCCCAGCGCCGATATCCTGGTGAAAGATATGGAGCCGGGGGATATCGTGCTGCTAGAGAATCTGCGCTTCCATCCGGGCGAGAAAAAGGGCGATCCCGAGTTCGCCGCGGCCCTGGCCGCGTATGGCGACGATTACGTCAATGACGCGTTCGGAACCTGTCATCGCGCGCATGCGTCCATGGTGGCCGTGCCTCAGGCCGTTCGGGCCAAAGGCGGCGCCGCGGTCGCGGGTTTCCTGGTGGAGAAGGAGATCGAGTTCCTGGGCAATGCGGTGAACAACCCCGTGCGCCCCTTCTTCGCCATCCTGGGCGGGGCCAAGGTCTCCGACAAGATCGGCGTCATCCGCAATCTGCTGACCAAGGTGGATGGGCTGATCATCGGCGGGGGCATGGCCAACACCTTCTTCGCGGCCAAAGGCTACGAGATGGGTCAATCCCTGGTCGAACAGGACGCCATTCCCCTGGCCCAAGCGCTGCTGGCCGAGGCGGGCGACAGGCTGCACCTGCCCATCGACGTGGTGGCCGCGAGCGACTTCCGCGCGGACGCCGACGCCGTCATTGTCCCGGCGGATCAGGTCCCGGCCGACCGCATGGTCCTGGACATCGGCCCGGAGAGCATCGCCCACTTCCAGCAACTGCTGGCCGAGGCCAAAACCGTGGTGTGGAACGGGCCGTTGGGCGTGTTCGAGATGCCCCGCTTCGCCAAGGGCACCTTCGCCATCGCCCAAACCCTGGCCGATCTGCAGGACGCCATCACCATCATCGGCGGGGGCGACTCGGCCGCGGCCATCAAGCAGGCGGGCCTGACCGATAAAGTCACCCACGTCTCCACCGGCGGCGGCGCGTCCCTGGTCTTCCTGGAGGGCAAACCCCTGCCGGGCATCGAGGTTCTGGATGAACGTTGATCACAAAAGTAAACGTCCGCTGGAAACAAAGCAACATCCCCAAGATCGGTCGCTGTGGGATATATGGGCGGATTATCTCCTGCGTGATGATGAGCCATTGGACAAGATAGAACGGAATCAGCCCTTGTCCCAACAGGAGCGGAAGGCTTGGTTTGATGATGACTTTCCACGGAAGCGCGGATCATCATGAATCTTTTGGATAGCCTGAAGAAGTTGTTCTCCTCGCCCGGCCGCGACCGCAACTACTGGGTCTACGCCCGCTGCGACCGCTGCGGCGAGGTCATCGCGTCGCGCGTCGATCTCTTCAACGACCTCAGCATGGATTTCGACGTCGGGCGCTATCGCGTTCACAAAGTCCTGGTGGGCGAGGGCCGCTATCGCTGCTTCCAGCGCATCGAAGTGACCCTGGTCTTCGACAAGCACAAGCGCCTGGTGTAACGCAGCATTCGCGGCGGTGAGTTTCTGGCGCCTGGCGAA
>CAZDCN010000387.1:0-3408 GCA_964503945.1 uncultured Caldilineales bacterium | reverse complement strand
GGAAATTCTGCGACAGGGATGACGCGACCGGGCGGCTTTTGAGGGAAAGGCGGCGCGATTACCTGCGGCCAGTTACGCTTCCGATCTTTCCGACCGGGAAGCGTGACCTGGGGCGGATGGGGGCGCTCAGACCGAATAATGCGGGGCTTTGCAGGCGCAACGGGCGCATTCTTCCCACCGCCAGCGGCCCGCGGCCCTGTGGGCGGGTTGGTGAACGCTTTGTTCTGCGGCATGTTGGGGAAACGGGTCACCGCGTCGGGCATGTTCACCGCGGGCATGTTTTGCAGGACTTTCGGGCTGACCCCTTTGGACGCTGCCTGGGGGCCGGAGTTGTAACGGGGAGCTCGTGGCAGCCGGTTCAACGCCCTGGGGCCGTTGGAGGCGGGAATCCCCTTGCTCAGCTTCGCCGCGTACTCATCCACCATCGCCGCATATTCCGGCGGAAGCTGGGCTTTCATGGTTTCCAGGGCGGTTTTGTATTCATCCACCAGCCCGGCATAGTCTGCGGGAAGCTGGCTCTTCAGGGCGTCGAGATCGGCGCCATATTCGTCCACCAGCCCGGCGTAATCCGCAGGAAGCTGGCTTTTCAGGTTCTTGAGACGGGCTTCGTACTCGTCCACCGCCGCGACGTATTCCGGCGGAAGCTGCGCTTTCAGCGCTTCCAGGTCCCCGGACGCCGCCATTGGAGAGATGCGTTGCAGGTCGCCTGCACGCCCGCGGGCAGGGCGTTTTGGCGGACGGCGGGCGCGTCCACATCGGCGCACGCGGTGACGAAAAGCGTCAGCAAGAGGATGGCTAGAAAAACGGTGATCTTGTTCATGGATGACCTCCTTTTCAGTCTCGTTGTCCGTGGGTGCGGATGGTGGTGATCAGATCATGGGGCTCTTGCGGGCCGGGCGGATGCACGAACATGGATTGGGCCAGCAGGGAGAAGTAACCCAGGGGGATGATGAGCCACAGGCCCCAGGTGGCCAGGGTGTTCACGAAGGCCCGTCCCTGGGCCAGGGTCGCGGCCGCTGCCCCTTCGCCCCCCAGGGTCTTGGCCCAGGTCATGGCGTCCACCCCGTCCAGATAGTGGGAGTAAGCCAGATAGCCAAGAGCGGCCAGGGAGTAGAGCGCCAGACCGCCGATCAAGCGCCAGCGCAGGTTGTCGGGGTTGAACGTGTCCCGCCACACGGCGATGGCTCCGGCCAGGGTCATGACCGTCAGGATGAGGGGCACGGGCGGGGGCGTGAACAGCGTGGCCAGCACCGCCATCACCGCCGTGGCCGTGATCCACACCCGCTGCGCCTGGGGCGCGGTGAGGGTGAAATAGGCCATTGCGCCCGCGGTGAGGATGCTGACCCCGTGCTCCCACAGCACATAGACCAGGGCCAGGAGCCCGTTGGCTTCGTAGTGGATGAACAGATTGAGGGCGCTTTTGAGGGCTTCCATGCGCTAATCTCCCTGGGTGGTGTCCCACAGGTACACGGGGACGGAATAGGGGAAGGAGACATCCTGAGGGCGATTCAGGGGCGTGCCTTTGGTTTTCACCATGACACGTCCTCCGTGGGTTCCGGGGTCCAGGGGGTGATACTCGAAGTCGTATTTCCAGGTCATCACGCCTGGGCCTTTGTACAGTTGCCAGACGCGGGGCAGGTCCCCCTGGGGCTTGGCGCCGTAGTATCGGGAGCCCAGATCGTTCTCGATCCATTCCTTCACCCCGTCGCCCAGGCGCATGCCCAGGTCCACCTGCACGATGGGGTCGTTGTACTGCTCAATGACCTTGCGCACGCAGACCCACTGCCAGTCATTGGGGCAGTCGTCGGGATAGGTCTTGCCCCGCTGGCGGCACATCTGCTCCGGTTTCTGTTCGTACTTCTTGGCCTGGCCGCCGGTAAGCCTCATTTCCAGGGTGAAGCCGGTGTTGGTCCAGTCCTGGCGGGCCACCAGGGGGTAGGGCGGCTCGTAGTCGATGTCGGCGTCGGGTTCGATCACCCGCACCCAGGTGCGGGCAGGACAGGACGCAGGCGGTTTCGGCGTGGGCGTGGCCGTGGGAACGGGCGCGGGCGGTTCGGGTACGCCGTTGCAGTCCTCATTGCGCGTCCAGGCAATATACTTGCCGCAACCTCCCTTGCCATCTTCCGCTATACATTCGGCATTGGGCGGTTCACCGGAGCAACTACCAATGCAACCGATACATGAGGAACACTGGCCTCCTACCCAGCAGCATGGCCCGACAACATCATCACAGTAGCACGCCTGACAGCCCGTGCATTGGGCCGAGGGCGTTGTCGCTGGAGATGGGAAAAACAGGATGCCGAGGGCCAGCATCAGGGGCAGGGCAAGCAAAATAGCTGACCGAATTAGCGGGTGAGATAGAGGCAATCGCTTTTCCATTCATTTCCCTCCTTACGAATGAGCGGCTGAAAGTTTTCCCATTTCCAGTTGCGTTGCCATTCCTGCCATCCCTGGCGGGTGCGCGGGCGGAATTGCCAGTAGATCAGTTGCGCTAGTTCGACAGAGGACGCAACGTTGAGAGCATCTCCTGACTCGCCTTCTCGCACGGCGATCTGACAAGAAAGAGTCCCATCTAGCTCTTTACAGTTTCCCGTTACAATGGCTTCAGGCTGGGCATTGTCCAGTATGGGGTGAGGGTAGGCCACGCCAACGCCCATTTCCGGCGTTTCCGTGTCCACCAGGGTGATGGACACGCTTTTCAAGGAATACTCTCTCTCGCCGATCCAAGCCTGCAATTTCGGCAGGCATTCTTCCACGCCTTCCACCTTCCACGAACTCTGGTTTTCAAAATCGCTGGCAACGACCTTTTGCTCAGGGACCAGGGTGGCCTTGAGGTCCGCCAGCTCCTCGTCGGTTTGCGAATATCCCTGCAACCGCGGCCACAGGAGGAACGCGCCGCCTGCAATCAGGGCGACGATCAGAACGATGAGGGCGAATCTGCGCCAGTTGAATTCGACTTCCAAGATTGACCTCCGACTGGGGATTTTTTGGGCAATAAAAAAACGGACTCCACCCCCGTGCGCGTTTGCGCAGGGGGGTAAAGTCCGTTATGTTATCCGGCCCTATTATACGGGACGGCTATTCAGTTGTCAAGGGGGTTTTCAAGGTTGCTGGGGCACAATCCTGATGAACGGATTATCCCAGCGCCATTGCTGGGTTGCCTCGTCCTTGTGGGCGACGCCCAGGTGAGGCGTGAAAGGAGGCTGGCTCATATCGGGCGTCTCGTAGGCAGTATAGTTAAGGCGGTCTTTGTCGCCGAGGATCATGGCAGTGACGGCAATGTCCGTTAAAAAACCAACATCCACGGGACCAAGGCTTACAAAGCACTCCTGGGGATTGTAATAATTTGTGCCAGGAGTTGCACATCCTACGCCAATATCCGAGCCAATGCCATCGCTGAAATACAAG
>CAZDCN010000386.1:0-3437 GCA_964503945.1 uncultured Caldilineales bacterium | reverse complement strand
TGACTTTGATCGGTGATGATGAGCGCGGTTATGATTTCATCACAGAAGAGGATATCCTGGCGTTGAAATCCTTTGCTTCCGAACAGGGGATGATCTCCCTCTACATGGACACCCGCCCCGAACGGCTGCAGGTGGAGCCCATGGGGCTGCGCTATAAAAACCTCGTCGCCTCGGTGCGGGAGACCATCACCGACCGCAATGAGCTTCTCCTGTTCGACGCGGTGACATCGCATCTCAACAGCATGTTGGAACACCATCTCAGTCGCGCGCCTCAGGGACGCGGATTGGTCATCTTCGCCGCGCCCTCCAAATTTTCCCCCAAACGCGACCGCGAAGTGAAATACGAGAAATTCCTCATCTATCATCTGCCCGAGGCGCCCGTGGATCATCTGGCCTGGGGCAAGCTGCCCGTGCTGGCGCCCCTGCTGATGCAACTGGATGAGCATGAGCCCACGGGCGTCGTATTGGCGGACCGACGCCGCGCCCGGTTCTTCGTCTATTACATGGGCGAGGCCGCGGAATACAACATCTCGGAAGTGGACGAGACCCCGCCCAAGACCAAGGCCCTGGGCTGGGGCGCGCACAATCATGAACAATGGCAGGAAGAGCACTGGCGCCAGCATTATCGCAATGTGGTCGAGCTCGCCGAAATCATCGACCGCAAAGCCCGCTGGAAGTGGCTGGCGCTGGCCGGGCCCGACGAAATCCCTCGCGAGATCGCGGATATGCTGCCCAAGGCCCTGCGCGAAAAGCTGCTGGATGTCATCGCCATGCCGCTGCATGTCACCTACAATGATGTGCGGGACCGGATCGCGCCCCTGGTGCAGGAAGCAGAGCGGCGAGAGGAGCGCGAGCGCCTGGAAGTTTTGGTGGGCGAATTGGAGCGCAGCAACGGACGCGCGGTGGCGGGCCTGGCCGACACGACGCTGGCCGGACAGCAGGGCCGCATCGACACCCTCTTCTTCCCGCCCGACTTCACCCACAAGGGCTGGCAATGCCAGAACTGCCAGGGCCTCATCGCGGACCTGGCCGAAACTCCGCCCCCGAGCTGCCTCTATTGCGGCAGCGACCGCCTGGAGGAAGTCCCCGATGTGGTCTCGCTGCTGGCTGAACAGGCCCTGAACCTGGGCGGGCATGTCGAAGTCGTGCGGGATAGGGACAATCAAGCCGTTCTCGCCAGCCACGGCAACATTGGCGCGTTGCTGCGCTTCTGACCGGCCCGCTATCCCCCATGCCCTCCTATCCCCATCCTCCATCCGAAGCGCCGCCTCGGGGCAAGGCCCGCGTGCGGGCGGCGCTTTTGCGCGCGATGGCGGGGGTGTGGCCAGCCCGCGGGGAGGAAGCCATCCCGCCCCAACGCCTTATCTCCTCCCGCATCCTCGTCATCCGCCCCGATCACCTGGGGGACCTGCTGTTTCTGGGGCCGGCTCTGCGCTGGCTGCGAGCGCGCCTGCCCCGCGCCCACATCGCCCTGGCCATCGGACCGTGGGGCCGGCCCGCGTTGCCGGGGTTGGCGGGCGCCTACGACGAGGTCATCGAGCTGCCCTTCCCCGCGTTCGAGCGAGGCCGGCGGGCGGGAGCTGTCGGGCGCTGGGGGTTGCTGGCGCGCGAGGCGTCCAAGCTGCGATCCCGGCAGTTCGACATCGCGCTCATCGCCCGGCCCGACCATTGGTGGGGCGCGATGCTGGCCCGCTTTGCGGGCATTCCCCACCGGCTGGGCTTTGCCGAGGGGGAGACGACGCCCTGGCTCAGCCGGACCATCCCTCCCCGCCACGAACACGCGGCCGCGTCCAACCTGCGGCTGATGGCCGCGCTCTCGGGTGACGCCATCCACCCCAACCCGGTCGCGCATCCCCTGCAGTTTGCCCTCGCCTCCGACCAATTGGCTCAGGCCGACGCGCTTCTGGCCCGCGCGTGGGGCCCGCAGCCGCCCGCCAGGCGGGTGGTCATCCACCCCGGCTCGGGCGCAGCGGTGAAGCTGTGGGCCAGCGAGAAATGGCGGGAGCTGGCCCGGCGTTTGGCGGACGCGGGCGCGGGGGTTCTGATCACCGGCGGGCCGGGCGAAGAGGCGTTGACCCGGGCCGTGGCCGCGGGCTCCCCGCGCGTCGTCGATCTGGGCGGACGCACATCCTTCTCCCTCCTGGCCGCGTTGCTGGCCCGGGCGGACCTGGCGCTGGGGCCCGACAGCGGGCCGCTGCACCTGGCCGTGGCCGTGGGAACGCCCACGGTGCATCTCTACGGGCCCGCGGACCCGACCATCTACGGGCCGTGGGGCGATCCCGACCGCCATCGCATCATCCCCAGCCATTGGGACTGCGCCCCCTGCGGCAAATTCGATTGGCCCGACCTGCCCGCGCACGGCTGCGTGCGCGACATCCCTCTGGCGCGGGTGTGGTCCGCGGTGGAAGCCGCGCTGCTTCGTAAATAGACGTTAGCCTCGTCTGCGAAAAGGCTTTGGCGGCCACGTTGGCCGAGGCTGCAAGGAACGTATAGCGTATTTCGTATTGCGTAAAATCTAAGAGCGATACGCATTACGCAGTACGGAATACGCATCCCATTTTCATCCTTATCGGCGGGCTGGCCCTCGTGCGGATGGCGCGTCAACCCTTGACAATTCGGGGTAAAATAAAAGTGAAAGGCGTTGCCAAGCATGCATTCACCCCGTCAGGAGAGCCTTATGAACGCCCATCATCGATACCCGATCCATTGCATTCTGCCGCCCCACATGCTCGAGGCCATCAAGATGCGGGGGGACGCCAAGATGCGGCGGATGGCGGAACGCGTCGAAAAGGAGGCGGATGCGGCGCGCCAGGCCCGGACCGCGGCCGCGCCAGGGGACGCGTTTCGGGGCGCGCCCGCGTTCGTGGGCCCCGCGCCGGCCGCGCCCCATCGCGAAGTCTATGACGGCGGCTATAAGAGCGAACTCCCCGGCAGGCTGGTGCGGGCGGAAGGGGATCCGCCCACCCGCAGCAAGCTGGTCAACAAGGTCTATGACCTCACAGGCAAGGTCTTCGAGTTTTACATCAAGGAGTTCAAGCGCAATTCCATCGACGGCCAGGGCATGACCATCATCTCCACCATCCATCACCGCCGCCGATACTACAACGCCTTTTGGAACGGCCGCCAGATGGTGTTCGGCGATGGCGACGGCCTCATCTTCCAGAGCTTCGTGGACCTGTCCATCATCGGCCACGAGCTCACCCATGGCGTGGTGCAATACTCGGGCGGCCTGTCCTACCAGGACCAGTCGGGCGCGCTGAACGAAAGCCTGGCCGATGTTTTCGGCGTGATGATCGTGCAATACGCCAAGAAACAAACCGCGTCGGAGGCGAGCTGGCTGGTGGGAGAGGGGCTGTTCACGCCCGAGGTGGAAGGGGACGCGCTGCGTTCTCTACGCGCGCCCGGGCTGGCTTACGATGACGATCTCCTGGGCAAGG